>DUOL01000192.1 GCA_012838875.1 Bacteroidales bacterium
CCACACCGCGTGGACAATGCCATTAAATTTATTAATGATAATGCTGATAAGGCTGAAGCTATTGATGTGGGAAAAGCCAATGATAGCTACTTCTTTAGTATTGCCGGTGTCGGCTACGATGCGAAAGTTGCCTACGATTTTAATAACGGAACTAAAAGGAATTTCTTAGGTTATTTTATACAAATCGTCAAAAATTATTTTAAATTCCAATCGGAAAATTATCTGTTAGATTATGGCGATAAAAGAGAAGCTAAGCGTGCCTTTTTTATCACTTTTGCTAATTCCTCTCAATGGGGATATAATGTTAAAATTAAACCTGCCGCCTCCTTGAAAGACGGTAAATTGGATATTATAATTGCTGAAAAACCTAAATTTATTTCACTTTTTTATCTTGTAATACTTCTATTCATGGGAAAAATTGAGCATTCTAAAATTATCGAATCTTTGCAACAGCAAGCTGTAACGGTTACTTCAAAAGACGCGAATCTCCTCTATCTTCATATTGACGGAGATGCAGTAGGCACAGTTCCGACAGTGAAGATTTCATTATTACCGCAAGCCTTAAAAGTGCTTATTTAAAACTAAAATTTGGCGAATTTTAATGTCTCTTTTTTTTATACCTTTGTAAACTTTTCAAAAAAGAGAAAAATAAACGTAACATTTTGATTCTCCGAACGTATAGAAAGAGGAAAATATAATTTGAAGATATGAGACAACTAAATATTACTAAACAAGTTACCAACCGTGAAACCGCTTCCCTTGACAAATATTTACACGATATTGGAAAAGTTGAGTTAATTACCGCTGAAGAGGAAGTTGAATTAGCAAGAAAAATAAAAAACGGGGATCAAGAGGCACTTGAAAAATTGACAAAAGCAAATTTGCGCTTCGTCGTTTCGGTTGCGAAACAGTACCAAAATCAAGGACTAAATTTACCGGACTTAATTAATGAGGGAAATCTGGGTTTGATAAAAGCCGCAGAACGTTTCGATGAAACTCGTGGCTTTAAGTTTATATCATACGCTGTTTGGTGGATACGCCAATCTATTTTACAGGCATTAGCCGAACAATCTCGTATCGTGAGGTTGCCACTTAATAAAATAGGGACTATTAACAAAATTAATAAGGCGTTTGCCCACTTAGAACAAGAGTTACATCGCGAACCACGTGTTGATGAAGTGGCTCAATATCTTG
This sequence comes from Bacteroidales bacterium, assembly GCA_012838875.1. Classification (GTDB taxonomy): domain Bacteria; phylum Bacteroidota; class Bacteroidia; order Bacteroidales; family WCHB1-69; genus DUOL01. The sequence goes on from DUOL01000192.1 coordinate 1,195, forward strand.
ATATTAGCGAAAGCGAAGTGAAAGATTCGCTGCGCAATTCTTTCCGTCATTTATCTATGGATGCGTCATTAAATCAAGACGATGATAATAATATGTACGATGTGCTAAAAGCGGAAGAGACGCCAACCCCCGACAAAGGGTTAATGTATGAATCTCTTCGTTTAGAGATTGATAGAGTTATTACAACGTTGTCGCCACGCGAAGCCGATATTATTAAACTCTATTTCGGTTTGGATAGTAAACACCCCCTGACATTAGAAGAAATTGGGGAAAAATTTGACCTTACTCGTGAAAGAGTTAGGCAAATCAAAGAAAAAGCTATTAGACGCCTAAAACATGCTTCGAAATGTAAAAATCTAAAATCTTATCTTGGATAATATATAAATTCAAGGTGTTTATATAAGTTTATTACAAATTCGAATGAGAAAAATATTTTTCAACCTTGTCGTTATTATATTTTTGTTGATACCGACAAGTTTTTCACAAAAAGATTCTATCCGTAGCATTATTGTGATGATTCCCGATGGAACGTCCATGTCCGTTTTATCGTTAGCCCGATGGTACAAAACTTTTACGACAGGCGAACCAACCTCTCTCCATGTTGACCCTTGGCTTTGCGGGCTCGTTAAAACTCACTCGTCCAATGCTCCTATCGGCGATTCCGCCCCCACAACCTCCTGTTATATGACAGGATATCTTTCACAAACAGGCTTTATTTCAACCTATCCACCTAAAACCGAACAGGATTTAACGCCGATTGATGAAAATAGAGCTTACCAGCCATTGATAACCTTAATGGAAGCCGCACGGATAAAATTAAAAAAGTCGATAGGACTTGTTTTTACAAGCTATTTAATGGATGCAACACCTGCTGATTGTGCCGCACACTCATACAATAGAAAATATCGGGACGCTATTGCTAAACAGATGGTACACAATCAAATAGATGTAGTTATCGGAGGTGGTAGCCAGCCCATTATTCCCTATGTTGATTTTTTGAAAGAGGAAGGTTATGATGTGATTTTAGACAATATTGATGAATTTCGCCACTCTAAGAATCCGCTGACCTGGGCTTTTTTTGGAAATACGGAGATGCCCTACAATATAGATCGTGATACCGCAGAAGTTCCGTCATTAGCTGAAATGACAGCTGTCGCCCTTAAAAAACTTTCAACGAATCCTAACGGCTTTTTCTTAATGGTGGAAGGTAGCAAAATTGACTGGGCGGCTCATAATAATGATACGAAAACTATTATTGATGAATTTCTTGCGTTTGATGAAGCGGTTGAGGTCGCTATCAATTTTGCGAAAAACGATAAGCATACGTTGGTAGTTATTCTTCCTGACCACGGAAATAGTGGGATAGCTCTCGGAAATACAAACTCAAATAAAGGGTATGATAAATTGTCGCTGACTCAAATTATCGAACCGATTACACATCATTCGGTTTCTGCTGCTAACATGGCGGATATACTTGCTAAATCACAACCTGAGGAGATTCCGCAACTCTTCAAAAAATATTATCAAATAGACATTTCAAACGAACAGCAAAAAGAGATTGCAGATGCCCTGCACTATCATTTGAATAAAAATATTTCAACCGAAGAGAAAAAAGTTAGTTTAAGTTTAGAAAAAACGATTACCAAAATAGTGAATTCGAACCTTTATATTGGCTATACAACTTACGGACATACGGGCGAAGATGTCTTTTTGGCACTCTATCACCCTTATAAGCAAATACAGTGTGGTCTTATCACAAACGTTGAGGTTCATCACTTTTTAAGGGAAGCTCTCCGTTTGGAAAATAGTATCGACAGCTTGACCAATGAATGTTTTGTTCCGCACCAATTGCTTTTTCAATCGGCATCTCAATTAAAAATCGATTCGATTAATCCGTCTACGGTTCAATTGCACGCAGTAGTAGGGAAGAGCAAAATCGTGGTCGAAAGTTATGATAATTTCATTAAAATTAATAATCAACCTATAAAATTGTCGTCCGTTCCAATTTATGTTGATAAAAACAGCACTTTTTACTTGCCGAGGGAAATTTTGAGGTATTTGCCGTAGATTTCTTAGCCACTCCATTTCATTTACAGAGTTATAGTGGCAAAATAATAATATATATTTGATTATCAGACGATTAATAAGTTTTGCAAAGAAGTGAGGGAAGTAGGAATTGCAAATTAAGAAATTTTGTCAATTTTTAATTATAATTAGGGCGTGCCCCCTCGCTTCGCTCGGGGTCGGCGCCCGGTTCCAAGTCCGCGGTCGCAAGCCGTGGGAACGCAAGGCGGCAAAAAGAGCTTACAAGCTCGCTTTTTTGCCGCCG
>DUOL01000193.1 GCA_012838875.1 Bacteroidales bacterium
AAAAATTGTGTACTTTTGCTCATTGTAGGTTTATATTTTGTTCGATACAAAACTACAAAAAAGAAGTAATGGGGGGAGTTGAAAAATTACCCCCTTACTTTTACACTTTTTTTATCGGACAATAGTGTAATTTTTTCTATCTTTAATCCGTTCTTTTGGGCATGATAGATAAAATTATTGGAACCTTCTTTTCACGGTTATTAGCAATGCTCATCATGCTAATAATTATCGTGATAAATTCTAATACCTTCGGTGCAACAGGTACGGGAACTATTGGATTGGTCGTTCTCGGCTTAACTATCTTACAGGTTATCAGTAATTTTATCGGCGGTAGCGTCATCGTTTATCTTATACCTCGCCGCAATTTTTTTCAAATCTTTTTCCTATCCTACCTCTGGGCTGTAATTAGTAATATTGTCGGAGTAATCCTATTGGATTCTCTCCATTTAATACCAAATGAGTTCCAATTGCACCTTTTATTTCTTTCATTATCAAGCAGTTTCTTTTTTATCAATCTAAATATCTTACAAGGAAAAGAAGATATTAAACGATTTAACATTTTTCAAATTACGCAATTAACTCTGCTTATTGTCATCTATTCCTTATGTTTATTGCTCTTTAAATTATTTGATAAAACTCCAACCGTAGAACTCTATATAATCATTTTCTCCCTCTCCTACTTTATTCCTATGCTTTTCAGCTTACGTTTACTGATTCCTTATTTTGAACAAATTAATTTTAAAAAAATCGGAAAGCTGTTTTTAGAAATGAGCAAGTTAGGATTTTGGGTACAGCTGGCAAATTTAGCACAGCTTATGAACTACCGATTAGCCTACTATTTCATAGAACGATTTGCCGGCAGACAACCGCTTGGGCTTTTTGAGTTGGGAACAAAAATATCCGAAGTAGTCTGGATTTTCCCAAAAAGCATAAGTTTAGTTCAATATGCCCGCTTAGCAAACAACCAAGACAAGCAATATTCAAAAAAACTAACGTTATCGCTATTTAAAATAGTAACCATTTTTGCTATCTTCGCCGTAGGTTGTTTACTGCTCATTCCTGCAAATTGGTTAGCCGCCATTTTCGGTCCCGAGTTCAGCTCTTCTAAAACGGTTATTATTTATTTAGCCCCGGGAATCATCTTCTTAGCCTCACTCTCTATTTTAGCCCATCACTTTGCAGGCTACGGCAAATATTGGATTAATACGATAGCTTCTACCCTGGGATTTGTAATAACCCTAACCCTCGGTCTTGCATTAATTCCTGCGGCAGCAAAAATCAGCACAACTAAAACGTTAGAAACTGCTGCCATGATAAACAGCATCTCCTACTTCGTCAGCTTTATCGTAACACTCTTATTTTTCATCTTTACTACGAAAAGCTCACTCGCCGACTTTCTGTTAACAAAAAACGATTTAACCTTATTAAAAACAGAAGTTTTCGATTATTTGAAAAAGAAATTTAAACGCAATAAGTAATGTATATTCTCCATTTACCGTCTTGGACGCCCAATGAAAACGACCCTTTGAACGGTAACTTTATCGACAAACAAATTGAAGCCATTTCGCTTTATACGCCCTCAATTACGCTGAGATTGATTAAGGATAAAACGAAAAACCACACTGAAATTAATAAAAATAATCCCCAAAATATCGTTATTACAAAATATTTAAAAGCATCGTTTTGGGATAAAATTATTGGGATACGTCAATTGCGTTTATATTTAAAAGGACGCAAATCTCTTTCCGCCATTATAAATCAGCACGGCAAACCTGCTTTTATTCATTTGCATGTAGCTTATCCTTACGGAGTTATAGCAGTAGGAGTGGCTAAAAGTTTACACATTCCGCTTATTCTTAGCGAGCATTGGAGTGCTTATTTAACCCATTTTCACGCAAACAAAAAAGATGATTTTTCGCCTTTCCAGCGTTCTCTTATTCGTTCTGTTTTTAAAAATATTCGTGGTTTCTCCGCCGTTTCCCATTTCTTGCTCGAAAATATTCAAAAACATTATCCCAAAGTGCAGGGAGTTGTCATTCCCAACGTCGTCAACACCGATAAATTTCGCCCTGTTCAGCCGATAAAAAAAGAGAAAAAAACAATTCTTCACATCTCAACTTTAGACGATAAGTCAAAAAATATTTCGGGATTGATTCGTGCTGTTTCACAGTTGGCAAAGGAGCGAAACGACTTCATTCTCAACATTATCCATGAAAAAAGAAATAAATTTATCGAAGAGCTCGTACAAACGGAGCAGCTTCATTCAATTGTCCATTTTCTTGGGCGTAAAAATGAAGATGAAGTTGTTTCTCACATACAGGAGAGTGATTTTTTAATTCTTTTTTCAAATTACGAAACTTTTGGATGTGTTATTGTTGAAGCCTTTGCATGCGGGAAGCCTGTCATTGCCACCAATATCGGGGCTCTTCCTGAATTGGTAAATGAAAATCGGGGTTTGCTCGTGCCTGTGCGAGACGAAGCCGCTCTGTGCCAAGCCATGTCTCAAATGTTGGTTTCGCACGATAAATACGATAGCCGCAAACTGCATAAATACGCCAAAGAGCATTTTTCTCCCGTTAAGGTTGGGCAACTCTTCGCCGATTGGTATCAAGCGTTATTGTCTAAGCAGCAATAATCTCCTGCCAATCTTTTACATTTACATTTATATAATCATCATCATAATTATTTTTAGGGCGTGCCCCCTCGCTACGCTCGGGGTCGGTCTTCGGTTCCAAGTCCGCGGTCGCAAGCCGTGGGGACGCAAGGCGGCAAAAAGAGCTTACAAGCTCGCTTTTTTGCCGCCG
>DUOL01000194.1 GCA_012838875.1 Bacteroidales bacterium
CCAATTTCTTCATGTAACGCATCATCGCTGTTTCAGAATGAAAACTATTAAAAATTTTATGCTCCATAAATGGAGATTTCCTTTCCAATTGCTTCGGAATACGTAAAGGCGGACACTCTTGCTTAGCACAAACATAGGGCGAAAACTCCTTTTTCGCAGCGATAGCCAAGACTTCTAAAATATTATTTACGTCCGCTAAAAGTGTCGTTTCATCAAAGGAAATGGTAAAACATCTTTCACACCAATAATTAAAATTCATTTTATGTTCTTCGGCAATTAGTCGAAGCGTCTCGCAACTAACACCTTGCGGCGTTTCAAAGCAAAGAGTATCAAAATAGTATTGATTATACTGTTTATAACCGTATTTTTCAGCTTCTTTTTCCAAAACTGCGGCTAAAGCATTAATTTTATATGCTTTTTTCTTCAACCCATCCGGCCCGTGCCACATTCCATAAAACCCTGACATGATAGCATTCAAAGCGCTGGCAGTACAGATATTTGAAGTTGCTCTTTCGCGTTTAATATGCTGTTCGCGGGTTTGCAACGCCATACGATACGCTTTATTTCCTTCTGCATCCACGCTAATACCGATAATACGTCCCGGTATTTGTCGTTTAAACTCTTCCTTACAAGCGAAATAACCGGCAGCGGAACTTCCGTACCCCATGGGAATACCAAACCGTTGCGTAGCTCCCGTAACACAATCAGCACCCCACTCTCCCGGCGGAGTTAAAAGAGTTAACGACAATAAATCGGCATCAACGCCGACAAAAATATTTTTCTGCTTCGCTTTTTGCGTAAATTCTGAAAAATCATGAATCGCCCCATGCTGATTTGGATACTGAATCATAACACCGAAATAGGTGTCGTCCAATTCGATTTTATCGGCTTTACCTACCACTAATTCTATTCCTAACGGTTCTGCGTTGGTTTTAAGCACCGCAAGGGTATGAACAAAAACATCTTCGGAAACAAAATACTTATTTACGTTATTTTTAACTGCTTCGCGACTACGACTATTGTAAAACATCAACATCATCTCACCGGCAGCAGTCGCTGCATCCAACATCGAAGCATTTGCAATCGGCATGCCCGTCAAACTTGAAATCATAGTTTGATAGTTCAACAAAGCCTCTAACCTTCCTTGCGATATTTCCGCCTGATAAGGTGTGTACGCCGTGTACCAACCCGGATTTTCAAAAACATTACGCATAATTACAGGAGGAACATAAGTAGCATAATAACCCATGCCAATGTAAGACTTAAAAATCTTATTCCTTTCTAATAATTCCCTCACCTCCGCAAGATACTCACCTTCCGTTTCTCCTTCGGGTAAATCTATCGGCTTCGACATGCGAATAGTCGCAGGAATCGTCTTTTCAATCAACTCTTCCATTGTTTTCACACCAATTACCTTTAACATTTTAGCTTTTTCTTCTGCTGTTGGACCAATATGTCTGTCCATAAATGCATCTTTAATCATATTGAATCGTATTTAATTTTTATTATCAACTACTAAATTTTAGGCATGCAAATTTACAATTTTTAATGAATGATTTTGACTAAGATTTAAAATCATTTAAAAAATTCTAATAGACTATTTGATTTTAATTATTTTCGTGTATTTTTGTAAAAAAAAGTTATATGAAACCTATTATTGCTCCTTCAATGCTTTCTGCTAATTTCGGTCATTTGGACGCTGACATTCGCATGGTTAATGAATCAACCGCAGGTTGGTTTCATTTAGATATCATGGACGGTGTTTTTGTTCCAAATCTCTCCTATGGTTTTCCGATTGTAAAAAAAATTAAAGAGAGTGCCGAAAAACCTCTTGACGTTCACCTAATGATTGTCCAGCCGGAACGCTATATCGCCGATTTTAAGTCTGCCGGTGCCGATATTCTTACGGTTCATTGGGAGGCTTGTACTCATCTGCATCGCACGCTTCACGCTATAAAGAACGAAGATATGCTGGCTGGCGTAGCTCTTAATCCGCATACACCGGTCGCTTTTTTAGAAGATATAATTACAGATGCCGACATGGTTCTGATTATGTCTGTTAATCCCGGCTTTGGCGGACAGAAATTTATTGAAAACAGTTATCAAAAGATTGAAAATTTAAAAAATCTTATTATTAAGAAGAACTCAAACGCTCTTATAGAGGTTGACGGAGGAGTTAATTTAGAGACTGCTCCACGATTAATAAAAGCAGGCGCAGATGTTTTAGTAGCGGGATACACTGTTTTTAGTAGCAAAGAACCGATAAAAATGATAGAACAATTGAGAAACTAATCATTATTAAAACCCATATATTATTATTATCCACAAAAAAAGAAAAAATGAAAAATCAAGACATTTATATTTGCGATGTTTGCGGGTATGAGTATGACCCTGCTATCGGTGATCCTGATAATGGCATTCCTCCCGGCACTTCGTTTGAAGACCTACCGGACGATTGGGTTTGCCCACTCTGTTTTGTCGACAAAACTAATTTCTCAAAATTATAATGGATTTTTATTATTGTAATTTTTATTGAAAATCGTTGTATTTTTGCAATCTACAAATACAACGATGGGAAATTTGCTAAAAAAATTACAACATCCAATCTATCAAATAATTGCTACTACTGCCGATGAGTTAAATGTAAACGTTTATGCAGTCGGCGGCGTAGTTCGAGATATTTTTCTACAACGATATTCCCAAGATATCGACATCGTTGTTGTAGGTAGTGGTATTGAATTAGCAACGGCGGTGGCTAAAAAGATATCACCGAAATTGGAAGTTAACATTTTTAAAAATTTTGGCACCGCTCAATTTATTTATGAAGGAGCAAATGTTGAGTTTGTTGGCGCACGCAGGGAATCTTACTCCGAAAACTCAAGAAAACCGGTAGTCGAGGACGGAACGTTGGAAGATGACCTCAACCGGCGAGATTTTACGATTAATGCCATGGCTATTGGCTTGAATGGCGACAAAATAGGCGAACTAATAGACCCCTTTGACGGCATTAAAGATTTAGAAAAAAAGATTATTAAAACTCCGTTAGCCCCTGACATCACATTTTCAGACGACCCTTTACGTATGATGCGTGCAATCCGTTTTGCCTCGCAATTGCAATTTAAAATTGCAACGGAAACCTTTGAAGCCATACAGCGAAATGCAAAACGATTAGAGATTATCTCCGCAGAGCGAATTATAGAGGAATTTAATAAAATATTGCTCTCCCCCAAACCTTCGCAAGGGATTCTCCTACTTGATGAAGCCCACCTTTTAGAACAATTTCTCCCGCAATTAATTGATTTAAAAGGAATTGATTACGTTGACGGAAAGGGACATAAAGACAACTTTTTGCATACGCTCGAAGTGGTCGATAAAATAGCTCTGGTGCAAAACAACTTATGGCTAATTTGGGCGGCGTTGTTACACGATATTGCAAAGCCTGTTACGAAAAAATTTGACCCCCAACTTGGCTGGACGTTTCACGGACACGACGCCGTTGGAGCTAAAATGGTTCACTCTATTTTTAAAAAGTTGCGAATGCCTACCAATGAAAAACTTAAATATGTCAAAAAAATGGTAGCCCTGCACCTTCGCCCTATCGCCCTTGTTGAAGATAAAATAACGGATTCCGCCGTTCGCCGCTTACTTTTTGAAGCCGGCGAAGATATTGAAGACCTGATGTTCCTTTGCGAAGCAGACGTTACCTCTAAAAATCCTATTAAAATAAGACAATGTCTTAATAATTTTGCTATCGTAAGAAAAAAATTGAAAGAGATTGAAGAAAAAGACCAAATTCGCAATTGGCAACCTCCGATTGATGGAAAAATTATTATGGAAACATTCCAACTTAATCCTTCAGCCACGGTCGGCATTATTAAAACAGCTATCCGCGAAGCTATTTTAGACGGGGAAATTGGTAATAATTATGAAGAAGCTTACGAATTTATGCTCAAAGAAGGTGAAAAACTCGGACTAAAAGCAAAAAACACTCAAAATTAAAAATCTGTGCATAAACTATTTTTTTATTTTTGTTAACGAAAAGTATAAAGAGTAATGAAAAAATTAGCGATTGTCATTTTGAATTGGAATGGACAACACTATTTGGAAAAATTTCTTCCTGCGCTGCTCCAAAACATTCCTGAATATGCTGAAGTTATCATTGCCGATAACAATTCTACCGATAATTCCATCTCCTTTTTAGAATCAAATTATCCTCCGTTAAGAATAATACAAAACGGCATCAATGGCGGCTTCTCAAAAGGATATAATGACGCTTTCAAGCAGATTAACACCCCTTACTACTGTCTCCTCAACTCCGATATTGAAGTAACTCCCAATTGGGTGGAACCGATTATTGAACTGATGGAAGCGAATGAAAATATTGCTGTCGTTCAACCGAAAATCCTCTCTTTTTATGAAAAAGAAAAGTTTGAATACGCCGGTGCCAGTGGCGGTTTTGTTGATAAATTAGGCTATCCTTTTTGTCGCGGACGAATCTTTGAAACCTTAGAAGATGATAAGGGACAGCATGACACGCCTATTGAAATTTTCTGGGCTACGGGTGCGGCAATGTTTGTAAAAAGCGATATTTATCACCAATTAGGCGGATTAGATGAAGACTTTTTCGCCCACATGGAGGAAATCGATTTTTGCTGGCGCGTGAAAAATGCAGGGGGAAAAATCATGGTTAATCCAAAATCGACAGTTTATCACGTTGGTGGCGGCACACTGCCGAAAAGCAACTCCTTTAAAACTTTTCTCAACTTCAGAAACAACCTCTTCTTACTTCTAAAAAATTTACCTGCAAAAAGGTTGTTGCCCACATTTATCGCACGTTTCCCGCTTGACATATTAGCCTCATTCATCTTTCTTTTAAAAGGAAATACACAAGATTTTACAGCTGTTTACAAGGCATGGCGGGCGTTTTTGAAAAACTATAAAAAGATGAAAAAGAAACGCAACGGCGATTTCGATAAGGGCTATCAGGCACTAATCAAAACCTCTATTTTGTTCCAATACCACTTAAAACAGAAAAAATATTTTAACGGAGAGACGTTTCACAATTAGCAATTCAGAATCCGAAATTTCCGCCGCCAGCACAAGCACTTTAGTATTTATCCCATAGATTAGCATAGTATTAAAAACATGAATTTTAATTAGGGCGTGCCCCCTCGCTTCGCTCGGGGTCGGCGCCCGGTTCCAAGTCCGCGGCCACAAGCCGTGGGGTCGCAAGGCGGCAAAAAGAGCTTACAAGCTCGCTTTTTTGCCGCCGCGTCCCCAGCGGCTTCCGCCCTTGCGGGCTTTCCACCTAAGCGCCTCACGCAACCCAATTTGCTCGTACAGAGTGTTTTAGAAACAATTATAAGTGATGAATGGAAAAATTGAAAATAAAAATTTCTATTACCTAAAAAATTAAGGTTTGGGGTCAAACAGTTTCTTCAGTTCGTCCGATAGAAATAGTAATTCCATTTCGCACATGGCTTTCTTAGAATTTTCCTCATCATAACTTCCAAGAGCCTTAGCATTTTCAATAGCAACTTGCAATTTTGGTTTCAATTTCAAATAAATATCGTTATCTTGTTTCGTGAAAAATTTTTGTGTCTTTTCATACTTGTCCAAATAATTTTTTAGCTCTTTTTCTACACTTGAGCAAGAACCGTAGTACTTTGATGTTTTTTTAAAATGAAGCAAAAACCAAAATTCAAGACAAGGATTGTTTACAATGACAACAATATTCGGATTTGCTTTAAGTTCCGCTCTATATTTTTTAAATATTTTAAGTGGTGATTCTTTCCCTTTCGGTGTTTCATTATCCTCTTTAATAACAGAATCAAGATCTATTATCCAAAAAACTTTAGTAAACTCTTTGTTCGATAAATCGCAGACTAAATTGTACTGTTCTTTTATACTTTTTTTGTCCGGAATTTCAGGCTTTATTGTAACACGAATTTTTGGTTCGTTTCGCTTTAGCATTCGTAAATACCAAACTTCTGTTTCACCGTCCACGACAATAGCAAAGGCAGGATTTGTTTTAGGTCTTTTTCTTTCAGTAGATTTTCTCATGATTTAAGTCAATGTAAGTGTCGCCTAAATTAGGTGTAGCGCTCAATTTACCACTTTTATAAGCATTTAATATGTTTGTTGTATTGCGAACGGCCGAACTGTCAAAGTCAGCCAATGAATAAAGTTCAGTTGAGCAATTTTCTTGCTTATCTGTAAACCATATTACGTCATTTCTAAAAATATTTTTATCATCTAAAATCTCTCTATTATGGGTTGTTGCAATGATTTGAGATTTATCAGAGTTCAAAAGGAAAGAGAGAAGAAAATGTAAATATAAATCCGGATGCAAAGAGGCTTCTAATTCATCAATTGAAAATGCAGTTGAATTTTTAATTAATAAAGCTAACAATCCTGCAAAACCGTAGTAACGTTTTGTCCCTTGAGATTCAAACTTTAAAGGTAAAGTATATTTGACATCATTGACTATATGTTCAAAACTTACAGACGTTAGCATCCCTTTTTCGTCCAATTCCCCAATTTCATCATTATTTGAAACTTTTGAAAGTTTTTTTAGAAGCTCAAAAACATCAATCAGAGTTAAGTCCTTTTTTTCTTTTTTAATTACAATATCTGAAATGTTTAAGTCCGCTTTTTTTAAGATGCTGACTACATCTGCCTTAGAAACTTTTTTGTTCTCAATTTGTGAATTAACAAAACCTTCTAATTGAGTTCCTGAATACATCAATGGATTAAGATATTTATCAAACCAATCAACGACCTCTTGTAATTCCTTAATGTCAATATTTGTTTTTAAATATCCACCTAAAACGGTATTATTCCATAAAGTATTGGACTCAAGAGTCTTTTTGAAAATTTCTTTAATAGAAATTTTATTACCAAAAGTTATTTCGGTAAACTGCTTTTCCAAATCAGTTTTTCTTTTAAAAATATTGGCTTTGTTGGGATTATGAAAATAGAGTTCCTCTGAAACAATCGCTTTTTTTAAAAACTCAACTTCGTAGAAATACTTAATATCATTTTGAAAAAACTCTAATGAAAGGATTGAGCTTTGTTCCGGCGTAATTGGGTCAAAAAGAAACGGATTAAATGCTAATTCTGTTGTTTTTATGTCTTCCGGTTCAAGAACTAATTGTCGTAAAAAATTAAGAGCTTTAAGTACTGTTGTCTTCCCTGACGCATTTGCACCATAAATTAGTGCGAGCTTTAAAATCCGGTGACCTCCTAATTTAATGACATAAGCATCTTCAAGGTGTGTTGAATTATCTGCCTCAAAAGAAAGAGTTTGTCTATCTTTTATTGAGCCAAAATTTTGAATACTGAAATTAATAATCATTTTTACCTCTATTTTGTAAACAGGTTGCAAATTTAACAATAAAAACAATACAAAAAGATGATTTTTTATTAAAAAATGTAATTTGATTACAAAATCGACTAATTAAAATTAATAATATAACATCTCTGTCTCAAAACACAACCCGAATTAACTAATCATTCCGTAATAGACGTACTCTTTGAGCATTTGGTCTAAAAATTTCTTTATGGGTAGGTTTTGGGGTTGTGAGAGTTCGGGGTCGGTTTGTAGCAACTCTTGGGCAAGTCTACGGGTGTAAGAGACTATTTTTTCATCTTTTACTAAGTCAGCGATTTTGAAATCGAGCATGCCGCTTTGGCGGGTTCCCTGAATGTCGCCCGGACCTCGAAGGCGAAGGTCAATATTGGCAATCTCGAAACCGTCATTGGTGTTTACCATTGCCGATAGGCGTTGTTTGCTTTCAGTCGTTAGTTTATTTCCTGACATAAGAATACAGTATGACTGTTCTCCTCCCCTCCCCACTCGTCCACGCAACTGATGTAACTGCGAAAGTCCAAAACGCTCCGCATTTTCAACAAGCATTACCGTTGCATTCGGAACATCAATTCCAACTTCTATCACCGTAGTGGACAACATTATACAGGTTTCCCCTTTAACAAAACGCTGCATTTCGTACTCTTTTTCATCGACTTTCATCTTTCCATGTACCATGCTTATAGCGTATTCGGGCAAAGGAAATTCAAGTGCCATAGCGTCATAACCTGCCATCAGGTCAAGTAAATCCATCTTTTCCGACTCCTTAATGAGCGGATAGACAACGAAAACTTGTCTCCCTTCGGCAATTTGATTTCGCATAAAATCGAGTACGCGAAGTCGGTCTCTATCGTAAAAATGGCGTGTAATTATCGGTTTTCGTCCTTTGGGCAAGGCATTAATAACCGAAATATCCAAATCTCCATATAAAGTCATAGCGAGAGTGCGTGGTATTGGGGTGGCGGTCATCACTAAAATATGCGGCGGTATACTATTTTTCCTCCATAGTTTAGCTCGTTGCTCAACTCCGAAACGGTGTTGCTCGTCAATAACCACTAAGCCAAGATTGTTAAAAACGACTTCGTCTTCAATCAGGGCATGCGTTCCGATTAATATATCAATTTCACCGTTTTTCAATTTTTCCAGAAGCACCCTACGCTTCGCAATTCGTGTAGAGCCCGATAAAAACTCTACCGTTAAGGGCATATCTTTTAAAAACTTTCTAATACTTTCATAATGTTGTAAAGCTAAGATTTCGGTAGGAGCCATTAAACAGGTTTGTAAATCATTATCTAAAGCCAACAACATAACAAATAGCGCCGTTATCGTTTTTCCGCTCCCCACATCTCCTTGCAAAAGTCTATTCATCTGCCTACCGCTACCCATATCCGCACGAATCTCTTTGATTACCCTTTTTTGAGCATTAGTCAATTCAAAAGGTAAATAGTTGTGATAAAACGTATTAAAATAATCACCTACTTTAGAAATTAGGTGCCCTTTTACTCTTTGAGTCGTAACTAATTTCAATTTTAAGAGTCGTAACTGGGTAAAAAACAGTTCATCAAACTTGAGCCTTAGCAACGCTCTATTCAGCATTTCAAGATTTTCGGGAAAATGAATGGTTACCAGAGCTTGTTTCATAGTTAAGAAGTTGTTTTTTTGGAGCATTTCCTGTGAAAGTGTTTCTTGCACAACATCTACAACTTGCGGTATGAGTTGAAGCTGAAGTTTAGCTATGGCTTTGGAGTCCATTCCCGATTTCTTAGCTTTATCGGAACTATTATATAATGGGTAGAACTTGAGTGGAAAGGGAGACTCCGACTGTGTTTTAGGGTCTATCAATTCCGGGTGAGTAATATTCCATTTATGGTTAAAAAGAGTCGGTCGTCCGAAGACAATAAACTCTCTTTTTTCTGCGAGAAGTTGTTCTATCCACCTAATTCCATTAAACCAAACCAATTCGATAACCCCCGATTTATCTTCAAACAGGGCGACCAATCTTTTAGCTCGTTGTTGTCCTACCACTTCATAACGGACTACTCGTCCGTAGAACTGCATATAAGCTCCTTCTGTTTGAATCTCTTTTATTTGATAAATTTTTGATTTATCAACATAACGATACGGGTAATAATGGAGCAAGTCATCATACGTTTCGATAGAAAACTCCTTTTTCAAAACGGCGGCTCGTTTAGGACCGACACCCTTTAAAAATTCTATTGGAGTCATCAACAAATTGACCTGCATATAGTTATTATTTTAATGAAGCAATTACAAAAATACAAAATAATTAATAGGGAAGTCAAGCCTTTTGGGGATAAAATAGTGTTTAAGGATTAATTTTTGCTTTAAAGGCTGCGTGAGGGCGCAGCCGGAAAGCCCGTAAAGTAGCAGGCTTTAGGGGGGTAAGGAGCAAAAAAGCGAGCTTGTAAGCTCTTTTTGCGACTATACCCCCTAAGCCTGCTACTGCGGACTTGCAGGCGAAGACCGACCCCGAGCGTAGCGAGGGGGCACGCCCAAAAGAAAAAAAAGAAAAAAATATTTTAAAAGACTATGATTCAATGAAAAAATTTTGTATTTTTGCACTCCTAAAAAATTAGGTTAATATTGATATTAAAAATTAAAATTTATAAAAAGAAAGTATGCCGACAATACAACAGTTAGTTAGAAAAGGAAGAAAGAAAATCACTTCGCAAAGTAAATCAAAAGCATTGGATGCATGTCCTCAGAAACGTGGTGTTTGTTTAAGAGTTTATACGACAACTCCTAAAAAACCTAATTCTGCGATGCGTAAAGTAGCCAGAGTTCGTATTACGAATGGGAAAGAGGTTAATGCTTATATTCCGGGCGAAGGTCATAATTTGCAGGAGCACTCTATTGTATTAGTACGTGGCGGTCGTGTTAAGGACCTTCCCGGTGTACGTTATCATATTGTTCGTGGGGCTTTAGACTCTGCGGGAGTTGACGGGAGAATACAAGGCAGAAGTAAATATGGTTCTAAACGACCGAAGAAAAAATCTTAATATAGTTAATCTTTTTATTTGATTATATTATATAATAAGTAGAAAAAGTAGATGGAACACTAAAATGGGTGTCTCGATAGTAAATAAATAATTTATTGAAGTTACAAGATTATGAGAAAATCAAAACCAAAAAAAAGAATTGTCCTTCCAGACCCGAAGTTTAATGACGTGATGGTTGCAAAATTTGTAAATAACATCATGTTGAACGGTAAAAAAGCTATTGCTTTTCAAATTTTTTACGATGCCATAGATATCGTTGAGGAGAAAACGAAAGAGAATGGTCTTGAAGTTTGGAAACAGGCATTGGCTAATGTAACCCCTTCGCTGGAAGTTAAAAGTCGCCGTATTGGAGGTGCAACATTTCAAATACCAACCGAATTACGTCCTGAACGGAAACAATCTGTCGGGATGAAAAACTTGATAAGTTTTGCCCGTAAGCGTCATGAGAAGACCATGGCTGCAAAATTAGCGGCAGAAATTATTGCTGCTCATAAGGAAGAGGGTGGTGCTTTCAAACGTAAAGAGGATACGCACAGAATGGCAGAAGCTAACAAAGCCTTTGCTCATTTTAGATTTTAATCTAAAATTAAGTCTTTAAGTATGGTAGAAAGGAGTGTTCATGTCTGAAGAGTTATTAAAAATCCGAAACATCGGAATTATGGCTCATATTGATGCTGGCAAGACAACTACTACGGAGAGAATACTTTTTTATACGGGAAAAAATTATAAAATCGGTGAAGTTGACGAGGGTACGGCGACCATGGATTGGATGGTTCTTGAACAGGAACGAGGCATTACCATCTCCAGCGCCGTAACGACTGTTCCTTGGAAATATCATTCCGACGAATATAAAATCAATATCATTGACACCCCGGGTCATGTTGACTTTACTGTTGAAGTAGAGCGTTCACTTAAGATATTAGACGGTGCGGTTGCTATTTTCTGTGCTGTCGGTGGAGTAGAACCTCAATCGGAAACGGTTTGGCGTCAAGCTAATAAATATCATGTTCCCCGAATCTGTTACGTAAATAAAATGGATAGAACGGGAGCTAACTTCTATTCCGTTCTGACGCAAATAGAAGAGAAACTGAAAATTAGTCCTTTAGCACTACAATTACCTATTGGCGTGGAAGATAATTTTGTAGGTGTTGTCGATTTAATTGAGCTTAAAGCATACGAATGGAATGATGAGGATCAAGGAGTAACTTTTTTTGAAATTCCTATTCCCGATGATATGCAGGAGAGTGTTGCCGAATATAGACAAATGCTTATTGAAAAACTGGCAGAGTTTGATGAACCTCTGATGATTAAGTATTTTGATGCTCCCGAAACCATTACGAGTGAGGAGCTTATTTCTATTATTCGTCAAGCTACGTTGTTACAAAAAATAACTCCCGTGCTGTGCGGTTCATCGTATAAAAATAGAGGAGTTCAACCTCTCATTGATGCGGTTGTAAGATATCTCCCGTCCCCTCTTGACATGCCTCCGGTTGCGGGCATTAATCCACGTACTGAAAAAGAAGAGTTGCGACATGCTAATGAAAAGGAGCCTTTTTCCGCTTTAGCTTTTAAAATTGCCACGGATCCCTATGTAGGGAAACTCACTTTTATTAAAATTTACTCAGGAGTTCTTAAATTAGGTGAAAACATTTATAATGTCTCAACGGGTAAAAGAGAGCGGGTAGCTAAAATTTTCCAGATGCATTCCAATAAGCAATTGGCATTAGAGCAGGCTTCGGCGGGCAATATTGTGGCTTTGGTCGGAATGAAAGATATCCACACCGGCGATACGTTGGCAGACGAAAAGAGACCTATTCTGCTGGAATCCATTGATTTTCCGGAACCGGTTATCCAAATCGCCATTGAACCTAAGACGAAAGATGATGAAGATAAACTGATGAGTGCCTTGAACAAATTAGCGGAAGAAGACCCAACATTTGTTGTAAAAACGGACGCAGAATCGGGGCAAACCCTTATTAGCGGCATGGGCGAGCTTCATCTTGAAGTTTTACTTGACCGCTTAAAGAGAGAGTTTAACGTGGCATGTAATCATGGAAAGCCGCGTGTAACGTACAAAGAACTTTTCACCCAAACAGCTACACACACTGAAACCTATAAACGTCAGACCGGCGGGCGTGGCTCGTACGCTGAAATTGAATTCACGATTGAACCTGCACCGAAGAATGAAAAAGGATTGAAATTTTCTAATAAAATTGCCGGTGGAACTATTCCGAAAGAGTATATTCCTGCTATTGAGAAGGGATTTTCCATGGCAATGGTTAACGGTAAATACGGTTTCCCTGTAGAAAGCGCTCATATTACACTCTTAGATGGGAAAAGTCATAGTGTCGACTCCGACTCGTTAGCTTTTGAAATTTGTGCTAAAATCGGCTTTAGAGAGGTTGTCAGAAAAATGGATTCTATCATTTTGGAACCCATTATGTCGGTTGAAATTTATACCCCTGATGAATATATCGGAAATATCACTTCCGATTTGAATAAACGTAGAGCGGTTTTAAATGAGATTGAAGCTAAAATAGGCTTTCAAATCTTACACGCACACGTCCCCTTAGCTGAAATGTTCGGCTATATTACTTCACTTCGTTCTATCTCTTCCGGACGGGCAAATTATAACATGGAATTTCTTAAATATGCACCCGTTCCATCAGATATACAAACCTATATACTTAATGTCGGACGATATGCACTTTTATAATAAATACAATTTTTAGAATATTAAAATAATAGAAACGTGAGTCAAAGAATTAGAATTAAATTAAAATCATTCGACCATAATTTGGTTGACAAATCAGCAGAAAAGATTGTAAAAACAGTTAATGCTGTGAAAGATGACAAAGTAGTTTTAGTGGGTCCCATTCCACTTCCTACGCACAAAAAGATTTTCACCGTAAATCGTGCCACTTTTGTTAACAAAAAGGCAAGAGAACAATTTGAACTCTCAACCTACAAAAGATTGCTTGATATTTACGGAACGACATCTAAAACCATTGCTGCCTTAATGAAACTTGAATTACCAAGTGGCGTTGATGTTGAAATTAAAGTGTGATTCTAGTAGGAAGCATGGTTTAACTTACTTTTTTAGCGTCAACCGATGGGTTATTTTCCGCGTAGGTAACCAAGAGGCTAAAAAACTAATTGTTACTACCGTGAGTAAAACAAAGAGAAAGTCAATTCCTGACATTTGTACGGGATAATGACTTATTATATAATTACTTGTTTCGTTGCCTAATTTTACAATGTGAAATTGTTGTTGTAAAAAGCATAAAATAAAGCCGATAACCATTCCTAATAATCCCCCGACAATAGAAATAAACAATCCTTCTAACAAAAAGATGTGGCGGATTAGTTTATTGGAAGCGCCTAAGAACTTAAGTATTGCGACATCTTCTTTTTTCTCAATAATTAACATGCCAAGCGAACCGACAATATTGAATGTAGCAAGAAAAAGTATAAACGTAAGTATCGAAAAGATAACCAATTTCTCATTTTTTATTGTTTTAAACAGCAACTCTTCTTGTTCAAATTTATTCTGAACGGAGTATTGGGAACCGAGTATATTTTCAATTTTTTGCTTTGCTACTTTTAGCTCTTTTGAACTGTTTAATTTAATTTCGATAGAGGTAATCTCGTCATTATAACTCATTAGCTGTCGGGCAAAAGAGATGGGACAAAAAATATACTCTTTGTCGTATTGTGTATAAGAGGCAAAAACCCCCAGTGGAGCTAAATAGAGGGTAGTAAAAGCCTCGGTCGGATTTGCAAAATTCTTTTTAAGTCGCCGCGGATAGTAGCACTTTAAAAATTCGGGACTATTCAAATTAATTTGCAATATGGCTGCTAACTCTGCTCCTAAAACCGCCTCGTCAAATTCTGAATTATTATTAAATTTAAACGCCCCGTCAATCAGCAATGTATCTATTTGATTTACAGAAATATAACTTTGATTACAACCTTTGAGGCGTGCCAATACTTGTCTTTCTCCGTAGGAAAGTAACAGCATACCTTCAACGACTACATCGACCGATTGCACTTCTTTTAACGATTCTAATTGAAGTAATAATGTAGAATCAATAGTGAAAACTTTTCCCTCTTTTATGGTTACTTTTAAATCCGGATTGAAGCTATTGATACTTTTCGTAACCAAATCTTCCATGCCATTGAATACGGAGAGAATAATGATTAACGCCGCAGTACTTATCATTATTCCGAGCATTGAGATAACAGAAATAATGTTGACCATATTATGCCTCTTCTTCGATCGGAAGTAGCGAAAGGCAACAAATGAAGCTATTTTCAAATGGCTCTTTTTCAAACGACTATGACTTCAATAGATTCTCAATATTTTCAATATAATCAAGCGAATCGTCAATATAGAACTCCAATTCCGGGATTATTCGCAATTGATTTTTGACTCTTTGTCCTAATTCATAGCGAATTTCTCTACTATTACTTCTTATTGCTTTTATCACTTGTTGTTTATCCGTTGCATTAAAAACGCTTATGTAAACACGTGCGATAGAAAAATCTCTCGTAACTGAGACTTTCATAACCGTTAGCATGGCATTATACACATTAAGCTCTTTTTGAATCAGTATGTCTGCTAACTCTTTTTGAATAAGTTTCGCAATTTTTTGTTGTCTTGTTGTTTCCATAGAATATTTTTTTTACACAAAGATAATAAAAATTAGGGAATGATAGGAAGTAGAGTGAATATTTATTTATTTTACAGCTAAAACCAAAACAGCATCCTCAATTTTCCAGTGAAACAATTGAAAGTTTATTTTCTCATTGGTCAATTGAATGGTGCCCTCTCCCCTATCTTGAGTCAACTCAAAAATTTCAATTTGAGACGAAAAATCAAGACTTTTCAGTTGATACAACTTATAAGCGGCTTCTTTCGCTCCCCATAAGATTTGTAAAATTTCCGTTGAATTGGTATCAAACCTATTTATTTCTTGTTGACTAAGGAATCTGGTATATAAATTATGAATTTTCGGTCTCAATTGTTCGATATCGACACCTATTCTATTTTCTTTTGAAATGGCGGCTACGGCGTAACTGTCCGAATGAGAAAAGGAAAGTTGCAAATTGTTCATTTTAGGAGCTCCGTTCTCGGAGTAGAAAACGGAAAGTTTTTGATTCGGCAATAAAGTTGCCAAGGCTTGCCGACAAGCCAATTTCTCCAACCTTCGTTTAGGAAGTTTTAATGATTTTATATCATCTATTTGTCGTGAATCTAATCGTAAATTGCTAAAAAAAAACTCTTCCGATTCAACTATTTTCCAAACGGATAGAGATACGGAAGAGTTTATATTTGTGGTAAAGATTTCGGGCATCTTATGATTTCTTCTTTTAATTTCCCCGTTCTTTGTCTTTTATTTTTTTCAGCTGTCGTCTCAATGCTTCCACGGCATTATCGGTAGCTTCTTCAAAAGTTCGGGCAGTTTTTCCGGACATAGCATCATTTCCTCTAATTTTCAAACGTATCTCTACAGTTTTATTTGTAGGTTTGTCCGTATTTTCAAGTTTTAGGATTACCTCAGCACTCATTATGCCATCATAAACTTTTGTCAATTTTTCAACTTTTTCTGAAATAAAGTTCTCTAATTTAACATCTGCTTTAAAATGAAGAGCCGAAATTATAATATTCATAAAGACCTCCTTTTTTATGCTCGTGGGTGAGCTTGTTTATAAATTGATTTTAATTTTTCTATTGAGTTATGTGTATAAACTTGCGTTGCCGCTAAGCTTGTATGACCTAAAATTTCTTTGATTGCGTTAATATCTGCGCCTTTATTAAGTAAATGAGTGGCGAAAGTATGGCGTAAAGTGTGAGGACTGACCTGTTGCATGTTAGAGACGAGTTGAATATACTTTTTCACAATTCTATAAACGGCTTTTGGATACAGTTTATTGGATGTAGAAGTAACAAAAATAAAATCTTCATTGTTCAATTCTCCAAATTTTTCTTTTCTACACGAAAAATAGGTATTAAACGCTTTTTTCATCGTATCACCGAAAGGTATAATTCTCTCTTTATTCCGTTTTCCAAGTACTTTCACCGTAGACTCATATAAATCGACATCACGATATTTTAAATTAATTAATTCTGAGAGGCGCATTCCCGTAGCATAAAAAAGTTCGAGTATCGTTCTGTCCCTACAACCTTCAAATGTGTCGGGGAAAACATCAAGGGAGAAAAGATTTTTCATATCGTTCTGTTCAACATAAACAGGTAATTTCTTGGACGTTTTCATTCCTTGAATTAACGATAGCGGATTTGTCTGCACCCGCCCCATTTTATGATGATAATGATAGAACGCTTTTAGCGCACTGATTTTTCTATTTACACTTCTCGGCGTAATTTTGTTATCAATCAATTCGACAATCCACGTCCGAAACGCCGCACCTTGTATGTCATTGATGTCAATTTTATTGATATAAGCAATAACAGTAGTTGTTGAAATATCTTCTTTTTCTTTCTCAAAGAGATTCTGTAAATAAAAAGTAAAAAACTGTTTTATATCTTGTTCATACGCTATGACCGTATGTTTGGAGAGACGTTTTTCAAATTGCAAATAGTTCAAAAATTGGGTAATAACGTCCATTGCTTTTCGGTTAGTTATTAGCAAAGATAGATAAAATTTTAATACAAAAAAAAGTTATCTAAAGTTTAGATAACTTTCTTTTTTCTAAGTCATTCGTATTTATATTCTTCTTACTGGTTTTCTTGTTCAGACAACAATTTCTGAATATAAATCGCTTTCATTTTTTGTTCCCTTCTAATAACACTCGGTTTTGTAAACTTTTGACGATTTCTAAGTTCTTTAACAACACCGGTTTTTTCAAATTTTCTTTTTAATTTTTTTAGGGCTCTGTCTATTGTTTCGCCTTCTTTAACGGGAACTACAATCATAAAAAATACCTCTTTCTTTAAAAATTAATACTTATTAATACTCTATTTTTATTAGGGTGCAAAAATACACTTTTTTTCAATAGAAAAACCTTTACTTTAAAAATAAATATTTAAGAAAATATAAAAGATTTATTTTCACATTTTTGCTCTGTTTTTATGTTATCTTTGTTTCCGTTTTTAAAACCCTTTTTATTATGAAGAAATACATTTTTTTATTTATCATTCTTTTGTGTGGATATTTTTCATTTGCTCAATCCGAGCAACAATTGACATCTATACATTCTATCGCAACGGTGAAAGGTAACGGAGTTATTGCCAATATTTCTCCCGATTATCAGCTCCCTGCCTCAATTTTTATTGACAAATACAAAACTCTTCTGGAGTTACAGACCGAGGACGAGATGCGTCTTTTGCAGACTAACCAAGGTCGAAATAATCTAATTCATTATCGTTATCAACATTATTATCAGGACATTCCCGTGGAGGGCAGTCAATGGGTGTTACATGAAAAAAACAACCTTGTATATCAACTTACCGGTAAAGTTGTTAAAGGTTTAAATTTATCAACTTCTCCTCTTATTTCGGCTAAGGATGCTTTACAACTTACTTTAAAGGAATCGAGCGGCACACATTTTGCTTGGGAAAATGAAGGACTGGAAAAAGATTTACAAACTATAAAAAATAATCCTTCAGCCACCTATTTCCCTATTCCCGAATTGATTATTTATGATACAAAACACTCTTTCAAAGCAGAAAATTATAAATTGGTGTACAAAATTTCTATTTTTGTAATAGAGCCGAAAATGTACAATGAGATTATTTATCTTGACGCTCAAACAGGGAAAGTTTTAAAGAAAATTAAAAAAACTAGTTCCGTAAATAAAGAAGTTCCTGCAGTTACAAGATATAACGGAATAAAAAGAATAACTGTCGATTCTTTGGCACCAAATCTTTACATGCTTCGTAGCAACTCACGAGGTTTAGGGAACGGGATTTATACGAAAAATATGAATAATGAAGGATCTATTTTTCAATATTCTACGGAAAATGCCACCGATTTCTTTGAAAATGATACTATTTTTGATAGTGATGTCGTTGCCAATTCTGCACATTACGGTGCTGAAATGACGTACGACTACTATTTGTATAAGCATGGACGAAACAGCTATGATGACCAAGGGACGCAACTGATGAGCTATGTGCACATGGGACAAAATATGCAAAATGCCTTCTGGAATGGCTCAGCGATGTTCTACGGAGACGGCGTTAATAATTATCCATTTACTTTTTTAAGTGTTTGCGGACATGAAATTACACATGGCGTTACGCAATATTCAGCCAATTTAGAATATCAAAATGAGTCCGGGGCATTAAACGAGTCATTCAGCGATATTTTTGGAGTTATGATTCACTATTACGCAACCGATACATTGCAATGGACTATTGGTGAAGAACTTAACAGTCCTTTTAGAGATTTGTCAAATCCTAATCGCTTTGAAAATCCGGATACGTACTTAGGTAATTATTGGGTTACAGGAACGGAAGATTACGGCGGCGTTCACACCAACTGCGGTGTCGGCAACTATTGGTTTTACCTGCTAACAGTGGGAGGTAGCGGCGTAAACGACTTTGAAACCCCCTACGACGTTACGGGAATCACGCCGGAAAAAAGTGAAATTATTGCTTATGAACTATTGACACAATATCTTACCCCTTACTCCGACTACAACGAAGCCTATCTCTATTCACTTGAAGTAGCGGAAAATCTTTATGGCGATTGTTCCCCCGAAAAACGTTCCGTAGCAGACGCATGGGCGGCTGTCGGCATCGGCTATCCGCTGAAAGATTCCGTAGTCTATATTATGTCTATCCTTGCACCTACTACAGCCTGTGCCTTGCAAAACAATGAATTAATAACTCTGGAGCTTTTATATAACAGTTGTAATGATACACTACGTAGCGGAACTCCACTCTTTTTCAAGGTGCAACTGAATCAAGCATTAATAATTTATGATACCGTCTTCTTAGCCCAAGATATTGCACCGGGGCTCTGTACTCTAACCCTTAACAAACCTTTTGACTTTTCCGCTATCGGAAACCATCGAATTGATATTGAAGTGGGCGTTTACAATAATAATTATACCGCCTCACTTAAAAACTACAACTTTACTAATAGAATATATCAAAATAGCGATGTGGGTGTTGCAGAAATTGTAGCCCCCACCTCCTCCTGTTTTCTCACCGACAACTCTCCCGTAACCGTGAAAATCTTCTTTGATGTTTGTGAAGAAAGAGAAGCCGGCAGCCCGGTCGTTGTTTCATTTACTATTAATGGAAATTATAAAATAACAGACACGATTATATTAGCTCAAGCAATGACTACCGAGGATACATTACTACACACGTTTTCTCAAGGCGGTAATTTCACACTTAAAAATAAAAATCTGATTCGTGCTTTCACAGAATCTCCCGACGATGTAAACGCTACGAATAATATGTGTTCTTTAACCGTTTATAAGCCAAAATCCTTAAATCAAGTTTCGATTATTACTTTCGATGACTCCGGCAATGATGAGTATTTTTACACTGAAAGTGAAGAGTTTAGCAATGCTTACACCTACCTTTTACCGGATTATGATGATAGAAAAGTATTAAAAATGACTGCCAAAGGCGACCCAAGCCTCTATATGTATGATTTAGAATTTGCCGATGACGGTAATTTATGGGAATACAATAAAAAAATGGATAGTAGAGCCAATTTTTGTATTGATGCACGAGGCTATGAAGAGTTAGCTTTAGCTTTCAATTTAAAACAAACATCCGGAAAAACTCTGTACGAAATGCTTTTAGGCGGGGATATTCCAAGTGGCTACAACCTACTCTATTCAAGCATGATGCGTGTTTTGGTTGATAATGAGGAGATTAGCGGCACATTTGCTCCCAGTACGCCAACGAATGACCCGTTTACTCAACATGTTATAGATCTTACACCTTATACGGGTGATGTTTTCATGCTTACTTTTCAATCGAAATGTTTGGCGGCAGACATGAATCTTTTTATGCAAAATTATATATTAGACAATGTTTACATTGACAATATAATGTTATGGAATAGTGTGGATATTCCTACTTTTGAGAAAAAAGATTTCCAATTTTCCATCTTCCCTAATCCAAATCAGGGGAAATTTACCGTTTACATTGAATCAAATAAAAATAGAAATGGACGCTTAATTCTTACTGACATTACAGGAAAGTTAATCTTGCAGCAACCCTGTCAACTTCATGAAGGTGCTCAATGGATAGCTGTGAATGTTTACGGACTAAAAAATGGCATCTATTTTCTTCAAATAGATACGGGAAGTGAAAGACTAGTAGGTAAAGTTGTAGTTAATTAAGTTAATTCTAATTATTATTACAAAACTAAAAATATAAGAGAAAATATAATATCTATTTCCTTGAATAAACAATAGTGAACGGTTGATTAATAAGGCTAAATTTTCTTTGATATCAGATATTTATTTCTATCATTGGAGGAGCGAGAAATTAATTCTCCCAGAAAACCTGCTAAGAACAATTGCAACCCAAGTATCATTGCTAATAAAGCAATATAAAA
>DUOL01000195.1 GCA_012838875.1 Bacteroidales bacterium
ACGCGGCGGCAAAAAAGCGACTTTAGAAGCTCTTTTTGCCGCCTTGCGTCCCCACGGCTTGCGACCGCGGACTTGGAACCGAAGACCGACCCGTGAGCGTTAGCGAACGGGGCACGCCCTAATAAAAATTAAAAAATAGAATTAACTAATCTTCTTTATTGGAAAAGGTGTAAAATTTCTTGATAAATTTATTTTTCTGTGAGCGGTTACCCCATTTATAAGTAAATGACGGCTGCCCATCACCCGATGGAATAGTCCTCTTCTTAGGGTCGATAGCTGTAATATAATCCATGAATTTTTTGTCGGAAGAGTAGCCATACATACTGTTATTCTCAAACTGGAAGAAATAAAATTGGTCATCGAACTCGAAATAGATAAAGAGTTTGTTACGAGAGCCACGTTTTTCAATAACAATTCTGCCGGGGACTATCTTATTTATCTCCTTACTACCGCAAATAATAAGAGGCAATAAAGTTTGAGAAACAAAGGCTTTATTCTCTTTATCCCAAATAAAATCAATGCTTGAAAAGAGGAATTGAACTTGTAATTTTTTGGGTAGCTTTTTCACTTGTCCCGTCATAATAGCCTCTTTATGATATTTTAAATATTCATCTTCGCCAAGGATATTAATCATCGCCATTTCGTAATTCTCATCATTCGAGTAATCGAAAAAGTCTAAGGAGTAAGAGGTTGTCAGTGCTGTAGCAAGTTGGTTCATACTTTTGTCGCTAAAGAAAAAGTTGATGGAGGTGGTCAGGTTCATTTCCGCCGAATCGGCTTTCATATAATTGACAATCGTTCCCGTCGTGAAAAAATCAACACGTCCTAATTTTGCACCCATATCAATATTTCCGCTGCCGGTGGCAATACAATTACCTTTATTTAACACAATAATATTTTCGGGTAATGCAAGATTTCGCAACTTCTCTAATGAGGCGGCTCTAAACTCCTGTGTTGCTTTATCATACATAATATATCCGAAGGAGGTGATATACTCTGAATCATTAAATTGGTCTTTTGCAGTTCCGAAACTTGTATAAATTCGTCCTTCTCTGTTTGTTGACGCAATCGCATTGACCACCTTTCGGTCGTTCATATCTTTTGTAGTTTCACTAACTTCAATTAAAATATCATGCGGATTAATTTGAGAATTTATCCTCATTCGCGTAAGCTTTTTATCATAACAGTCATGTATCAATTCAACGCCTCCGACAAACGTCAAAAAGCGATTTTCACTATTTAGTTCTGCACGTCCGTCGAATCCAAATTGCGGGCTAAACTTAAAATCATTTTCTATCGGTATTTTGGCAACCCCTTTGGTCTGTCTGAAAGTCCAGAGTGTATCAAAATGAATTTTCTGTATTGATTCATCTTCATCTATATAGTCATAATCGCCGGAGCCTCTCAGTTCTTGTCCTGATATTATCTTAGCGGAAACATTGTAAAGTTCGTGATATTTATTTGTTCTGCCCGCAACTAAACGTGCAAAATTCAACGTTTCGATATCCATTTTTTCTCTTATCACCACTTTTCCGTCATAGGGAATGATTGCAGCGTCAGCAACATTGATAAAACGAACTCCTTCGGTTTTTATAATATTTTCCGAAAAATTGAAAGAGGCACTTAACGCATTAAATCTAAGTCCTTTTTTAATAGGATTCGTCGCAATAAGTTCGTTGCCGTCTGCCGTCATGTCCACCAACTCTTTAGCCGGCGTCTTATTAATGTCAATTCCTACATAGGGATCTTCCCACTTAATTTTGATAATATCTTTATCTATCGGGTCCCAATAAATATCGGAGGCTTCCGTTCTTACTTCGTTTTTAACAAAAATCATTTCAGACACTTTTCCATTCGAGATAAAATGCCCTTTTCGGGTTTTAAAATCTATATGAGAACGATAGTTGTCCGTTTTAAAGATAATTTCTTTCTTATCGCCACTGTAAATTCGCAAATTGGCGGCATCGGAAAGCAATTCGTGATGTTTAAATAGAAACTCTTTGGAGGTAATATCCGCCCGACTTAAACTGAGTTTCCCTCCGCCGAACATCCCGCCGGGCGTCAATTTTGAAAAACCTGTCAACTTTGTTTCTTTAAAAACGGACATCGGATTTTTTCTTGTATGAACAAACATTTCCTGCTGATAAGGTAGCCAATGCAAATAAGCATCTTTCACGGAAGCCGGAGGATATTCAGTGCCTACTGCTTGCTCATGTACTATATAATTGTTAGCTTTCCCGTTAACGGAGTCAAGGTAGAATACAAGACTATCCGATGTAGTAACGGAAGTAAGATAGGCTAGTTCTCCTTTCCCTCGCAAGCCTTTATTACTCAAATCTATTTCCCCTTTATAATTAGCTTCATTATAGGCAGGGAAGCCGCTACTTGGCGTTTTAGCAACAAACCCAAGTGAAAAATCGGGACGTACTTTTAAACTCTTTGCAATGTCGGGGAAAATCCCGCCGGATACCAATCTCCCATTATATTCGATGGAATCGGTTGCAAAATTGTCTAAGTTGGTAATCGTAAATTTATCTACTAAATAATAGAATCTATCCCTTGTATAAGCCCCTTTAAGTATGGCATAACTATCGTAATAGACTTTGCCCCCTTTTCGACTTTCAAACTTCGGATACTCTTTAATATCAACTCTTCCCGATTTATTTTCAGGCAAATCGATATAGAGAATTCCACTCAAATCTTCTATCGTGCTTCTAACTTTTACAAGTTTATAATCGCCGTACATGTTTTTCGCTTTTGTTTTATCTTCTACGTACATAATCAAAGAGTCAATGACATTCATAGTAAGATTAAACTTATTATAGCTAAAACTACAATTGTGAGAAACGAAATCAAAAAGACCCGCTATAATTCTTCCCGAAAACTCCATATCACGATTTTTCTTCACCGTTACCTTCTCATTTTGCGGATAAACATTAACAATTTGAGCGTCGCTCAAGATAAAAAACTCACACCCTGATATTTTCAAGTCATTGGTAAGCAAATCAAGAGAGGCGTAATGTTGTTTGGATTCAAGGATAATATTATCAAAATCTTTTTTCCCAACGTCATTATTCAAATATTGGGCAATTTTTTTCCGGTATCCGATTTTATTATGATTAAGGTCGTACTCAATAAATCCTTCAGCGGCGTATTCAATGAGCAAACGTTTCACATCTTCGGGGCTTTTACCGAAATAGTTTGTAAAAGTCTCTACCGGAACATTTCCAAATTGGTTGGCACGAAAGACTTTCCAAATAGAGAAAAGCGGATTTTCTTCGTTATATCCTTGTAATTTTTTCATTTTCAAATCTTCAAAATAGTTTTGCGATTCAAAAATGGCGGAGCTTGCGCTGGTTTGGCCGGGCAACGGTTTAATTTCAATCTTCTCGTCCGTTATAACCCATGAAATAGTTTCCGCGTAAATATCCAACTTATGATATGAATCGAAAAAGGGACTGCGTCCGATACCGTATTTGGTTCTTGAAATAAGCAGTTCTCGCGTATCTTCGTTATAACGGAAATTAGCTGCGGGGTGATAAATAGAATCATCTTCAATATAAATCACGACCCGAGCATCATTCGCTAATAAGCTCTCTCGCTTAAACATATAGTTCAGGGCTTGTACGGCAATAACTTGTTTCCCATCTTTAGTAATAAAAACTTTCGCTAACGTATCCGAATGGGAAGCTCCCATGATAGACGCACCTCGCAACTCAAACCCACCGATATAATCTACATTCTTATAAATATTTTGTATCGTCAACAATTTGTCATAACTCAAAAAACGAGGATAATTGGCTTTTTCTTCCGTTGTTTCCAAACCTGCTTTCTCATCGAGCCTGCCAACTAAAGGATAAGAAAAGTAATCGGGATAGTAAAACTGCACATTCTCTGCACTAACTTGCGGTTTTCTTAAATCTAACGAATAGTCCGAAAGTACGGCGTGGACATCTTGTGAAAGCCCGGCTCTGGTCCAATAAACAACCCCCGCCTTACCTACCCAACGATTAGAATAAGGATAGAACGTGCCTTCCGTATCGAAAATCTCAAGACTATCTTTACGAGAATTACCGATTAAATCCACTAACGTAAACGTGAAAAAAGGTTCCTCGGCAACCCCCATTTGATAAATCTCACCAATAAACGACCATCGAGAATTAGTACTTTTATAAATCATATCATCTCGAAAAAGATTGACAAATTTCTCCATTTCCGTATGGAATGTGGTGGTATTGCGGTTGACATAGAATTGCAAAATCTTAAGCCACTCTATTTGATTTTCAGCTACCGCACTTTGCGAAAAAGTTTCAAATGCTTCGATATATGCCTTGAAATGTGGAAACATCCGCATACTTTTTCGTAACATCATATTAGAAATCTCAATAAAATTTTGCTGAAGTTCATAATCCATGTACTCGCTATTCCAAAACTGCTCAAATTGTCGTACCAATTCGTTCGCATCCCTCGTTCGCTCCTTTGGAACGGTTTGTGCAAACTCTTTCATCTCGGCAACGGTCAAAGACGGGTCATTTGAAAAGGCTGTAAAACGTTGAGCTGAAGTGGAAAAAAATAAAAACAGCAGGAAAAATAAAACGATAAAACGATTCATAAAAGAGATTTTACAAAATACAAAAATACAAAAAAATATATCCTTTTAAGATTTAGCTTGGCAAGTAAATAGAAGAATATCTATTCTAAGGGAAACTCTAAAGGGAACTGCTATCTTCCCTTATTCAAATCGTATGGCATTAACCGGTGAGATACGAGACGCAACGAACCAACCCGGAATTAGCAAAGCGCCTATACATAAAATAAAAACTAAAAGATTCAACAACACAACAGCTGTCAACGAAAGAGAAATAGGAACGTAAGGAAGATAGTAAGTATCTACATCTAAGGTAATTAAGTGGAATTTCTGTTGTAAAAAAGCAAGTAGTAAAGCAATCGCATTTCCAATTAGTAAACTTTTTAAGATAATCTTCCCCGCAACAATAATAAAAATAGTAGAAATATCTTTATTTTTCATTCCTATTGCTTTGAAAATGCCGATGGTCTGTATTTGTTCAATAATTATAATGAAAAAGGTAGACAAAATGGTAATGATGCAAACAAAAAAGGTAATCGTGAGCAGAACGATAACATTCATGTCAAAGAGAGCCAGCCACTCGAAAAGTTGCGGAAATTGCTGTTGAATTGTTTCGGCTTTTAACTGATAATCAAGCTGTTGATTGAGGTTATTGACAACTTCATCTATTTGTTCAAAATTTGAAAGAAAAATATCAACCCCGCCTATCTGATTACTCGTCCATTCGTTCAACTTTTGCACTTGCTCAATATTTACAAAAATAAAAGATTCATCATAATCGGGTAAATTTGTCCGATAAATGCCGACAACTGTAAAATTTCTAAATTTCGGCGGATCTTGTACAAAATAGGTACGTACTTTATCGCCAAGGGAAAGTTGCAATTTATCTGCTATCTTTTTCGAAATAACAACCTGATTTTTATAATTTTCGCCGGAAAATTGAAGTTTCGAACCTTCAATAATATTTTTTACAAATCCCGATTTAAAAAATAGAGAATCAACTCCTTTAAGCACAACCCCTTCAACTTCACAATCGGTTTTAATAATACCAACTTTTGTGCAATAGTATGCAACATTCTCAATTTGCGTAATTCCCTCGAAATCAATCTTTTCCACCTCCTCTTTATCAATAGGCAGCTGCTCGTATGAATAGTTAAAATCGTAATTAGAGATACGAATATGAGCGCCTAGCTCAACAACTTTTTTACTAATTTCCGCTTTATATCCCATCGTAATGCCCACCGCAAACAGCATAACAATAATGCCCAACGCTATACCAATCGTAGAAATACGAATAATCGGACGAGAAAAACGTTGTTCTTTGTTTTTAAGTAATTTATTAGCTAGTTGAAAATGAAATTTATGAAATAGCATATTTATTACTTTTTAAAACCGCCCAAATGAGATATATTTTGTAAAATCCGAATTTTAAGCAAAAATACATCATTTTTTAATGTCCTGACTTCTATCTTTCAGTTTAGTAAAATAATTTTAATTTTAATCAGGGCGTGCCCCCTCGCTTCGCTCGGGGTCGGTCTTCGGTTCCAAGTCCGCGGTCGCAAGCCGTGGGGACGCACGGCGGCAAAAAGAGCTTACAAGCTCGCTTTTTTGCC
>DUOL01000196.1 GCA_012838875.1 Bacteroidales bacterium
CCGCGGGCACAAGCCGTGGGGTCGCAAGGCGGCAAAAAGAGCTTACAAGCTCGCTTTTTTGCCGCCGCGTCCCCAGCGGCTTCCGCCCTTGCGGGCTTTCCACCTAAGCGCCTCACGCAACCAACCTGCTCGGACAGAGCCATTTAAGTTTAAGGTGGAGAGCGGAAAGTAAGAAAATAAAAACTAAAAATTCAAAACTAATCCCGAGGGGTGACATGATAAAAATCAAAGAATGAGAATTGTTTAATTGTTAGTGTTTTCTTTCATTTTTTTATTTACATTTGCACAATCAATCCTCAAAGATTATGGAAACGCCCCGTTACTTCTACCACCCCGACTTAAGCATCTGGCTTAGCGTAGACCCGCCAAGCGACAAATACCCGAACTTAACTCCCTATGCGTATTGTGCGAATAATCCGGTAGTTTTGGTGGATCCGGACGGGAAGGAGATAGACCCGACATCTATGACCGAATGGAATAATCAAAAACAAAAAATTGTTGATAAAAAGGCATATATAGATAAACGAATAGATAAATTAAATGCAACAGCAAAACAAAAGGGATGGAATGAAGGAACAATCAAGAAAAGAACTAACGAACTTAAAGAAAGGTCTGCTAGATTGGAAAAAACACTTAATACGATGGGAGATTTAGAAAAAGCTAGCACTATTTATACATTAGAAAAAGTTGATGAAAATGGTTCTTTTTCAAAAGGGTTTGGAGATAATGAAGGGAAAATGGTAATTAAATATTCATGTACAGCTAGTTTTGTACATGAAGTCACACATGCCGGACAATATCATAACAGAGAAATAGGATTCGTAGGCGTAGAAGTTACAGGATATGATATAACGGATGAAATTAATGCATATAAAGCAGGACTTGCTTACGATAAGTACGCCTATGACAACACTTATTACAGATTTTCTGATATTACTCCCGAATGGGTGAGGAAAAGATCTGATACATACAAATATTTACCTGCTGAACCTCTCAACGAGATTATGTATAAACAAAACCGTCGAGAAAAAAGTTCTTACATACGTTAAAATTTTTAATTCTACTAATGATTGATATAAACCACACAAATAAATTTATTAAAAAAACAATAAGCAAAAAACTATCATTTCTTTTTATTCTTATTATTACATTGTTGGTATTAAGTGCTTGTTCTCTGAATAAAAACATTAAAGTTCAAAATGAGATATTTTGTTCTTGTTCTCCTTCTCCTTCGTTAGATAATTTTAAAGGTTTTTTTATTGTAAAGTTAGACAGTAATACTATTGAATTAGAAGAATTTATTTACATTGTTGGCATAAGACAACACTATGGTAAAGGGAAATTATCCCATGTTTCAAAAAATAAGATAACATTTGTATGTGATCCCATTATATTTCAGGATAGTATTAAATATCATTACCCTTATACGGATCTTAGACCAGTATTCAATTGGCGAGCACATGAATATGATTATATAAAAATCATTTCTAATAAAGAACTGATTTATTTTATGAAAAATGAGAAAAAATATAAAAAAATTATCTTACGCTCTGATTCATGTGATTGTATTCGTGAGTTGGAAGAATGGTCTGTTATTATGAACCCAAAACTTACACCTATTTTAAATTTTTGAAAAAGAAAGCGACAATAAAATATTATTAATTTTTATTTTATTCGGAAGAAAGAAATATCTTAAAAGCTTTAGTTGTATTTTAGCCCCCTAATTCATCAGACAAAATTATAGTTTAAAAAATATAATTAATTTTGTTTTAGGGCACAAATCAGTCCGTACTTTTGTCTTGATACAAAAGTACCAAAAAATCAAGGCAAAAAGAATGCCGCCCGCTCTCTCCTGCGTGAGGCGCTTAGGTGGAAATAAATAATTCAAAACTCTTGACTTTAAACTAAGCACAAAACACGGCAACTTACAACACTGATTACAACGCAGTTACAACACAAACTAACCTAATGTTAAAAATCTTAAAACCATTAGCGCGTATTTCGTAATTTTTATTTTTTTGTTGTACTTTATTTCGGAAATTGAATGTCTGCAAATTTAAAAACAAGACCGATTAAACAATATTTGTATCTTTGCAAGACATAATAAAAGAAAATAAATAATGGCTAAAAAGAACCAATCAACAAGATTGACAGCCCAACATAAAAATTCGCACAGTGTAGCAGGTATTTTTGGTGACGGAGCAAAATCACACGACTTAACTGTAGGACAAATATCAAATCTTGTTATCGCACAACTTGAAAAAGAATATCCACAATTAACGTTTCAATATAAAACAAGTATACGGAAAGAAGAAATAAATGAAGCATTAAAAAAAATTGATCCTGAGCTAGGGCAAACTCTTTTTGTGCCAAATTCAAGTATAAAACCCGATGGTGGAATAATTGAAGTAAAAGACGATAATAATGAATGGCGAATTGTTTTAGTGTCAGAAGCTAAACATCAAGGGAAAGACATTGAAAATATAAAAAAAGGGATATTAGTTGGTACCGCAAACAATCAGGATTTAATGGCTGCGGGAAATGCAATAGAAAGGTCACATAAAAACATATCTGAAATTGCTAACCTTATGCTTTCTGAATCTCATTTTCCTTACGTTTTGTTTTTAGAAGGCTCAAATTTCTTAACAGAAACAATTTCTATTAAAAGACCTGACGGAAGAATTGTAACACTTGAATATAATTCAGGAATGTTAAATAGATTAGATTAGATAGGTTAACTTCTGCAAATTACGGAATGCCTATTAATACTAATTTGTGTGAAAATAAATTCGTTAAGCATAAAAACAAAACGATTATGCTTCAAGCGACATCTATATACACACAAGGGAATGGGGAAAAGTGGAACAAAAAAGAGATGTTTGATATTATGATTGAGATTTCAAAAACTTCCCTTAAAATATTGGGAAGAGACTTATTCAATCAAATAACAAAAAAGTAAATAAAGGATAATTATGGCAAGGAAAGCTACTAATAAATTACTACAAAAGGCAAAAAAATCAAAAAGTGATGAATTTTACACTCAACTTTCCGATATAGAAAGCGAATTGCAATATTATAAAGACCATTTTAAGGGTAAGGTTATTTATTGTAACTGTGATGATGCTCGCATTAGTAATTTTTTCAAATATTTTTCATCCAACTTTAAAAAATTAGGTCTCAAAAAATTAATTGCAGCTTGTTATCAAGAACAAAAGAATGATTTATTTAATAGAGATGAAACTAAAAATGGATTTTTCTATGAGTATACGGGTAAATTAGGAGAACAAGACAAACCAAATTCTGATGATATTATTTACTTTAAAGGTAATGGCGACTTCCGAAGTTCTGAAAGTATTGAACTATTAAAGCAATCTGATATTGTTGTTACAAATCCTCCATTTTCATTATTTAGGGAATACGTGGCTCAATTAATTAAGTACGAAAAGAAATTTTTAATAATCGGTAATATTAACGCAATTACATACAAAGAAATTTTTAAACTTATTAAAGAGAATAGAGTTTGGTTAGGAATAAATATTGGAAGAGGGATTTCTGGCTTTATTGTACCTGACCACTATGAACTTTATGGCACAGAAACAAGAATAGATAGATTTGGGAACAGAATAGTATCACCGAACAATTGTTTATGGCTAACAAACTTGGACAACTTTAAACGACACGAAGACATTCAATTAACAAAAAAATATTTTGGACACGAAGAAGATTATCCAAAATATGACAATTATGACGGCATAAACGTTGATAAAACGGAAGACATCCCATTAGATTACGATGGATATATGGGAGTGCCTATAACATTTTTACATCGATTTAATCCTGCCCAATTTGAAATAATTAAGTTCAGAAAAGGTAATGACGGAAAAGACTTGGTAATAAATGGAAAGTGCCCATATTTTAGGATACTAATCAAAAATAAAAAAGTTCAAACCAATCTACTAGAAGATTTTAAAAAAAACAGCGAACAACAAAATGTATATGCAACAAGAATCTCAGAAACTGTTCAAGTGTTGTAGCCCGCTCAAACTTTTGTATTGGTAGATAGAAAATAGCCTCTCAACTTCCAACTCTCTCTCTCTCCACCTTTTCACTCTCCTGCGTGAGGCGCTTAGGTGGAAAGCCCGCAAGGGCGGAAGCCGCTGGGGACGCGGCGGCAAAAAAGCGAGCTTGTAAGCTCTTTTTGCCGCCTTGCGTCCCCACGGCTTGTGCCCGCGGACTTGGA
>DUOL01000197.1 GCA_012838875.1 Bacteroidales bacterium
GGCGGCAAAAAAGCGAGCTTGTAAGCTCTTTTTGCCGCCTTGCGTCCCCACGGCTTGTGCCCGCGGACTTGGAACCGGGCGCCGACCCCGAGCGTAGCGAGGGGACACGCCCTAATTATAATTATAAAATTAATTCTTTAAAGCAATGGATATTTTTTCGACCGCCCCTACGTTTTTAAGAATATATTGGTTCGCACGTTGGCATACCTGCTGATATTCATCGGGGTTTTTATTCCAAAACTCTATCTTTGCAAATATCTCATTCTCATTTTTCACGGAAAATGCAGTTTTATACTCTGTCAACTCGTGGGCTTCATTGAATTTCTTATAGTTAGGTCCGAAAAAGATAGGAATCCCGTATACGGCAGCTTCCAAAATATTATGTAATCCCGTTTTAAAAGCACCGCCTACGTAAGCGTAACGACCGTAATGGTATATTTTTTTGAGCAAGCCGATACTGTCTATAATCAGTATGTCAAAATTTTCCGGTTTTTCATTCTCCATTTTTGAATAACGTATAACACGAAAAGGAGAGAAAAGAGCTTCGATTTGTTCAATATGCTTATTATCAATAAGATGTGGAGCGATAATTAATTTGTGACTCTTTTGAATCTTAGGGTAAAGCTTAGCTAACACTTTTTCGTCCTCTATCCAAGTGCTGCCGCAAACGATTGTTGGCTTTTCCTGCGTAAATTCATCAAAAATAGGGGAGCGATATTTGTTCAGCGAGGTGTTATAAACTTGGTCAAACCGTGTATCACCGATGATGTCAACTTGTGAAATTCCTATTCCATTTAATAATTCTTTTGATGTTTGATTTTGGACGTAAAAGTGAGTGCATTTACGCAACTGCTTTCTAAACCAATAGCCGAGGGGATGAAAAAACGGTTGTGTCTTTCTATAAATTGCTGATACATAGTAAAATGGGATATTCCTAAGATGCAATTGATTCATGAAATTATACCAATATTCATATTTTATGAAAATTGCAACTTCAGGATTCACAATTTTTAAAAATTTCTTTGCGTTTTTACATCTATCCGGCGGAATATAGCTGACAATATCCGGCAACGGGTCGTTTTTCTTAACCTCGTAGCCGGAGGGAGAAAAAAAAGTACATAAAATACTCTTTGTCGGGTGTTCGGTTTTTAACTTTTTGATGAGAGGTTCTGCTTGTTCGTACTCGCCAAGGGAGGCACAATGAACCCAAATAATCTTCTTGTTTTGACACGTTTGTTGCAGAAAATTGAAGATGTTTTTACGTCCCTTTATTCCCAGAGCGGCTTTACTATTCCATAACGAAGCGATATGAAGGGCTAAATGGAAGAGATAGATGCCGATAGAATAGAGGAATCTCATATTAATTATAGTAAAGATTTTGTGTTTTTTTCTGTTCGTAGAGAGGTACGATCCAGCCGATTTTAAAACCTAAAAGAGCGCTGAATTTCTTTTGGTTCGTTGTGGGACCGTATACAAAATTATAATTTCGTGTTGGCGTTGTCCACATTTCGTAGATTTCAATTCCGCCATAAAAACTGGCTACACGAACTTTGCCGATATGAATAAAACCGATAAATTGTGATAAGCACAAGCCGGCGGAGCGTTGGTCGTACCCTTTTTTGTAGTCCCCGTCTAATTGGTCGATGAGGTGGTCATTATCGGTAAAATGAATTTTATGTACGAAATATCCGATGTCAGCCGAAAGCCAGATTCCGGAATTTCTCTTATTAGGTAAAACGGGAATAATTTTCCCGCCGCCGGCTGCTATATACCAGTAGCGTCCCTCTAACCCTAAGGTTCCTTTCATTCCGTAACCGTCAATAATATCACCGTTTGAATTGACCATATTTCCTAGTATATCTTTAATGTCGCAACGAATAGATGAGCCGAATAGGTAGTTGAAACGTACATGGGTTGTCCAATTAGAAGCTGTTTTAAAGGTGAAGCCGGGACCTAAATTAAAATTGGGTTTAAAAGTTTTATAAAGCTCTCCAAAAGGAATTTGGTAAGAAAGATTAGCGTCAAGCCAGAATATCGTTGTTGCACTGTCTACCTGCTCTCTTTGCACGGGACGTTGTGCAAACAGTCCGCTTAATGAGAGAAGGAATAGAGACAAAATGCTAATTTTTAAAATTTTCATTTTTAAAAATATTAAAATTAGTTGATGATAGGAAAACCGGTGTAAGGTTGAAGGATTTCAGGAATTACAATTCCTTCTTCGGTTTGATTATTTTCCAATAAAGCTGCCATTATACGCGGTAATGCCAAGGCACTCCCGTTGAGTGTATGAGCTAACCTTATTTTTCCATCGCTATCTTTAAAGCGAACCTTAAGTCGGTTGGCTTGAAAAGTTTCAAAATTGGAGACCGAGCTAACTTCTAACCATTTTTCTTGTGCCATCGAAAAAACTTCTAAATCGTAAGTCAGTGCTGAGGTGAAACTCAGGTCGCCGCCGCAAAGTTTGACGATACGGAAAGGGAGTTGCAATTGTCGGAGCAAAGAGGCAACATAATCTTTCATCTCTTCTAAAACTTGATACGAATGGTCTGGGTGTGCAATTTGTACAATTTCAACTTTTCCGAATTGGTGTAGGCGATTTAAGCCACGCACATCTTTTCCGTAAGAGCCTGCTTCGCGGCGAAAGCATGCCGAATAAGCACAATTTTTAATGGGAAAATCGTTTTCTTTGAGAATAATATCACGATAGATATTCGTAACGGGTACTTCCCCCGTGGGAATTAAGTAGAAATTGTCGATGGTAGCATGATACATCTGTCCGTCCTTGTCAGGTAATTGCCCTGTTGCAAAAGCCGAATCTTCATTCACTAAGTAGGGCGGCTCAATTTCCGTGTACCCTTCTTCTATCGCAGAATCAAGGAAAAAATTAACTAAAGCACGCTGTAATTTTGCCCCCTTATTTTTGTAGACGGGAAATCCTGCCCCCGTAATTTTATTCCCTAAATCAAAGTCGATAATGTCATATTTTTTGATTAACTCCCAATGAGGAAGTAAAAAAGATGGGATAACACTCTGACTTTCACTGTTGTATATAATTTGATTATCTTCAGCACTTTTTCCGGCGGGTACTGATTTGTGCGGGGTGTTGGGTAGTAGTACTAACTTCTCATCTAACTCTTTACTATTTTCATTAAGACGAAGTTGGAGCGTTTTTTCTTCCTCTTTAAGTTTTAAACTCTCCTCTTTGAGTTGATTAGCTTCAGCAGCTTTTTTATTTTTAAATAAAATACCGATTTCCTTAGCATTTTTATTTTGTTGTGCCAAATTTTCGTCAAGTAATTTTTTAGTGGAGCGTATTTCTTTATCTAATTCAATAATAGAATAAATCAGATGCGAGGCATCGAAATTTTTTACTTTAAGTTGAGTAATGATTTCTTCCGGATTTTCGCGAATAGTTTGTATCTGTATCATTGATTTTTTTTGTGCAAAGATACAAATTATTATTTTTTACAAGACGGTGATAGTTCCTTTAAATACATATCTTTTTGTATCCATTCCCATGACATAGAGGCGGTATGCGAAAATTTGATTAGGGTGAATTTTTCCGTTTACTTTTCCATCCCATTTAAAATTAATATCTTTTGACTCAAAAACTAATTTTCCCCATCGGTCAAAGATATTTATTTCCAGCGATCTGATTCCGGCAGTATTAGAAAGCATAAAATAGTCGTTAATACCGTCAGGATAGTATGGGCTGATACTGTTAGGCAGGTAAAAATGGAGTGGACAGTTGTCCGAAATAAAGATATAGTCGGTCGTTTCGCAGCCATCAAGGGTAACAGTAAGAGAAAAGAGTCCCGTATCGCGTGGCTGAATATAACGTGTTCTTTCACCTGTACTCCAGAGGTAGTCATCATATTCTCCGCCGGCGTCTAAGTAAAAGCTTCCCATTTTTTCAAAACAGATAGAGAAATCGTCCCCTAAGTCAAGCTGTGGTAGTGGATTAACAATAAGATTAAGTTGTATGATACTGTCGCACCCGTCAATAGTTGTTAAAGGTAATGTATATGAAAAATTGCCGACTTGGTTCAAATTTTGTAAATTAAAGCCGTTTTCCGTATAGGAATCACCAATACAGAGTGAAAGGTTTATGGTATTGTTGTACGAAGGCAAAATTGTCAGCGTATGTTGTAATGTTTTGGAACAACCTCCCGCATTGGTAGCAGTTACTACGTATTGTGTAGTCGTTGCAGGATTAACAACAATCGTTGCGGTTGAATCTCCGGTACTCCAGCTAAAATAGTTCCCGTCAGTAACTACAAGAGTATGATTTTGACCGGAACAACTTAACGTATCCCCTACAATTTCAGGTTCAAATTCTGCTACGTTTAAAATCTGTGTTATCGTGTCTTGACACTCGTCGTTCATAATACCGGCGACTAACTGTATGGTGTAAACGCCCGCAGAATCGTATGTAACTAAGGGATTTTCTTCGGTTGAGGTTTGACCGTTCCCAAAATCCCAATAATAAGTTTCGCAAGGCTCATCGCTCCCGTTCGGTGTAGTTCCATCACTGGAGATAGTACTTAGATTTGTAAGCTGATATTTGAACTCACATCCGATTTGAGCATAGCTGAAATTCGCTAAGGGATAGCGAGGACTAATACTATTGCTCAGCGTAAAAGTACAAGTAGGATTAGATAAGGAAGAGACGACGCAGTATATAGAATCCGAAGCACTCGGCGTAACGGAAACCGTTTGATTTGTAGAAATTGTTTGCGAAGGATTTGAGCCTAAATACCAACGATAAGAGAAACCCATCGGAGCTGAAAACTCAAGTTGAGCTACATTTCCGCAACTTTTATTGTTTAATTCATATTTATGACCGCAACCTAAAGTGAAATAGGCATAGGCAAAATATGAACTACTACTACCATGTTGTGTAATAAGTCTAATTTTTATTGTCTGACCGTGATAAGGTGTTAAATCAACGGAATGAGTAGACCAATTTTTCCATAAAACATTACTATTATAGTTATAATAATTCCAGCCCGTAGTGTTATATCCGGCAATGTACACAAGTGAGTTACAAGTCGGATTCAGCTCTACACCATTGTTATCCAGAATTGTAAAGGCAAACTTGGGTTGTGAAGTTGAAGCG
The DNA here is from genome assembly GCA_012838875.1 of Bacteroidales bacterium. GTDB lineage: Bacteria > Bacteroidota > Bacteroidia > Bacteroidales > WCHB1-69 > DUOL01. Next base: position 5,120 of record DUOL01000197.1, read on the forward strand.
TAGCCTGACATGTGATATAAGACGACAGCATATTTTAGGATAAGATAATCACTTTGCGTTGTATCGACAGTGTAAGAGTAAGTGATGCTTTCTCCTTCATTCTCGTAAGAATCTCTTCCTAATCTTACCGAGTTAGATTCGCAAGGCGAAACGCAAGGCATTAACCCGTTGGAGTATGGATCATTACCGTTTGAAGGACTCATCACGACATGTCTATAGCTGTTAACACTGGTATAGGAAAATGGGGAGTAATAAGTTCCGTAAGTACATGTAACACCTGTTCCGTAAAGGTTTGTATAATTTATACAGTAAATTAAGTCTTGAGCGCAGGCAGCAATTTGCCGGTAGATTTCGCCTGTTATACTTCCATCTTGATTGCAATCATAATAGACGTAAATATCGTAAGCAACTCCTTCGGTAAGTCCCGTAATGGTATAGCTGGTTTCGGTCGTAACAATTTGAGTTCCCGTTCCGCGTGGGAAGCCTGATAATCCGTATTCAATAATATATTGTGGCACGTCTGGATTGTAATCCCATGCAATTTCTACAAAGTTTGAACCTTGTGCAACGGTACGTAAGTTTGTAGGACCGTCGCCGCAAGAGCAGGCATCGCAACAAGAGATATTTAAGGCAAAACCTTGTCCTGTAACAGAATAGTCAGAGGTAAACTGTATGGTTAGCGGACCGGAAGTAGATCGTACTAATGGAACCGTACCCGTACTAGTAACACCGCGCCAAAGCCTTGTTCCGGAAATACCAACGCCATCATAAATATTAAGATAATCACAACACGATTCACCGGAAATGGTGCCGGATACCTCTATTTTATCGCCCGGATTCACCGGATAGAGAGTCGTATACCCATTAGCACTATTACTATAGTAACCCGTGCCACCGTGATCGTATAAAATACCGGAACAAGTTGTATAAGAATTTGAGCCACTATAAGGCACAGTATACATTTGAGCCTGTGAATTAATAATAAACAAACAACTTATACAAAATGAAACAAGAAATATTTTTTTATAAAACAAATTTATTTTCATCATTATAAAACTGTAATGTGCCCTTTAAAAACATGTTTTTTACCATCATCTGAAATGATAAAAAGTTGGTAATTATAAATTGTATTAGGAGTAATAGTACCGTAAACAGTACCGTCCCATCTGAAATTCATATCTTTAGATTCAAAAACAAGCTGTCCCCAACGGTCGTAAATATGTATTTCAAGTTCTTTAATTTTCTCAGTATTTGGTAGATAAAAATAATCGTTTGTTCCATCAGCGAGATAGGCTGTTATAGTGTTAGGAACATAAAGTTGGAAAGGACATAAATTGTTGACGCGAATGCTATCTTTCGCTTTGCAGCCGTTTAAGGTAACTAAAATAGAGTAAAGTCCCGTATCGGTTACTTGTATCATGCGTGTATTCAATCCGTTACTCCACGAATAAGTATCAAAATCGCGTCCTGCATCTAAATAGGGATTCCCTTCTTGATCAAAACAAACCGTAATATCATTGCCTAATTCTACTACAGGAAGCGGTTTTACCTCAAGATGTAAGGTAACAATACTATCACAACCATGCTCCGTAGTGAGAGGAAGTACAAACGTATTCATTCCGACAGTCCGTACATTCTGCAAGGAAAAACCATTTTCTAAATAAGATTCACCCTGGCAAATAGAAGCCGTAATAGATGAGTTAAAGGTGGGGTGTACGAGGATTGTATGTTCAACGGTTTCGGTACAACCATCTACGTGGGTTACAGTAGCGGAGTATGTTGTCGTAGTTGTCGGAGCAACATTAATAGAAGGTGTTGTTTCTCCCGTATCCCAAAGATAGGCGGTGCCATCCATAATTGTTAAAACGTTATTTTCACCTTCACAACTTACCGTATCGCCCACGATATAAGGAGCAAAAGGAATAATAGTAATGGTCTTTTCTATGGTATCTTGGCACATATCATTAGTAATGCCGGCAATTAATCTTACTGTATAAGTGCCTGGGGCATCGTAGGTAATAGTAGGATTTTCTTCGGTAGAGGTTTCCCCGTTACCGAAATCCCAATAATAGGTTTCACAAGGCTCACCACTCGTATTAGGAACAATCCCGTCATCGGAAATTGTACTATAATTTATAAAATCATAGGTGTAATCACAACCTAAGCGATTATAAATAAAATCAGCATACGGGTAACGTGGTGTAACTACGGTAGAGAGCGTAAATTTACAATTGACATTATCAATAAAAGAAACATCGCAATAGAGTGTAGCATTACTATTTGTTGTAACCGTAACCGATTGATTGGTTGATATCGTTTGAGAGGGATTGGTGGAGAGATACCAGCGATAGTTAAACCCTCGCGGAGCCGTATACGTAATTTCAGTTGCATCTCCGCAACTTTCCACTGTTAATCTCTTTTTTCCGCCACATTCCAACGTAAAGTAGGCATATCCAAAGTGTGCGGTAGGAGAGCAGTCGTACGTAACTAACTGCACTCGAATATTCTGTCCATGATATGGTGAAACATCAATCCCAACGTTTGTCCAAGGTTTCCATAATGTGCTACTTGAACCGCTTTGCCAACCCTGCGTTGTATTTCCTGAAACAAAGTCTGCCGAACAACATAGCGGGTCTATTTCTATTCCTGCGGCATTTAATATTTTAAATATAAAACGCGGTTGTTGAGAGTAGGAGTGTCCCGGATTTTGAAGGACTGCTGCATAACGTAGAATCAAAATCTCATTTATATTAGTATCTACGGAATAAGTATAGGTAATACTTTCAGCTTGTGCCCCAACACTTGAATTGCCTAATCGCACAGAGTTTACTCCGCCCGGAGGAACGCATGGTAATTGTCCATAAGTGTAAGGATCTGTGCCACCTGTCATTATCGTATGGCGACCATCAACAACACCCGTATTGCTAAATGGATTACTCGTTGTACCGTATGTACATACAACCCCCGGAGCATTAAAATTTGAAAAATCAATACAATTTGTATGTGAATAAGTGAAATTTGCATAAGTATCACCCGTTATGGAACCGTCATTATCACAATCAAAATAGACATAGATGTCATAATTTTGTCCTTCACGTAATCCTGTAATTGTATAAGTCGTACTCGTTGTCGACACCTGTTGTCCGGTTCCGGGAGTAAAGCCGGCAGGTCCGTATTCTACGATATAATTAGGCACCGAGCTACTTCCAGTCCACGAAATTGTTATAAAATCAGTTCCGGAATTGATAATACTTAAGTTAGCATTTTCAATCGCACAAGAACAGTGGTCGCAACATGAGATGTTCAATTCAAAACCTTGACCGGTTACAGAACCGTCACTTGTAAATCTTACCGTCAATGGTCCGGTCGTTGAAGTAACAACAGGAACCGTGCCCGAACTTGCAACACCATGCCACAAAAGCGTCCCTCCGGTACCTGCCCCATCGTAAATGTATAAATAATCACAACAAGTCTCACCTGCTATCGTACCCGATACTCTGATGAAATGTCCCGAAGTACTCGGATAAAGAACGGCATAACCACTATAATAGTTCCCGTAATTACTCGTCCCATTGGCATCGTATAATGTTCCTGAACAGACCGTATAACTTGTGAATCCTGAAGAAGGAACCGTATACATCTGACCATATATCGGCAAACTAATAGCGAAAAGTAAACTGAAAAATAAAGTTATTTCTTTTTTGCTAAATCCCATCTTTTTATTTTAAAATATTTCTTCAATTAATATGACACCATATCATAATAAAACGTTGTATATCATTTTATTTTTTTACACCTTATTAAAGGCATACTTTTTTATTACATCGGCAAATTTACATTTTTTTTCTTTCTTATCCGATAAAAATGTTAAAAAAAAGATATTTTTTTCATTATTGTAAAATATTGTTAATAAGTAATAATAAAAATTTCTCAAAAGGTCATCATTACAAACTTAATAATACCAATTTATTCACCTTTTATTTTTTCAATAATAATTTTGGTTTTAATTAGGGCGTGCCCCCTCGCTACGCTCGGGGTCGGTCTTCGGCTGCAAGTCCGCGGGCACAAGCCGTGGGGACGCAAGGCGGCAAAAAGAGCTTACAAGCTCGCTTTTTTGCCGCCGCGTCCCCA
>DUOL01000198.1 GCA_012838875.1 Bacteroidales bacterium
CAAAAAGAGCTTCTAAAGTCGCTTTTTTGCCGCCGCGTCCCCAGCGGCTTCCGCCCTTGCGGGCTTTCCACCTGCGCCCTCACGCAGCCAACTTGCTCGTGCAGAGCCATTTAAGTCAAAAATGGAGAGCGGACGGCATTCTTTTTGCCTTGATTTTTTGGTACTTTTGTATCAAGACAAAAGCACGAACTAACTTATACCTTTTTGCTACAATCATTTCCCCCTTCGGAATTCATTTTTCATTTTCAATTTTTCGCTTTCAACTTATTGAACGTGAGATTCTTATAAAAAACTCTTCGATTCAGGAAGTGTGATTGATGATATTTTCAAAAATTTCGTAATTTTGCGACTGTATAAAATTCAGAGTTTTTATTTTTAAAAATTTGTTTGTACAAAAATATCAAACTTTGAGTTTTACACACTTTTTGGGGATAGTATCGTTACCGCCAAGTGTAAAAGGACAGTATAAACAATAAAATAACAACTAATAATTGATGCAACAAGCAGGGATAGACATACTTGAAAACGACATACTTGAAAAGTATCCTAAGGTACTTAACATCTTGTTGCGTGACCATACAACTCAACAAAATATTTTTTGGGCAACAGATAATTATCAAGAGCTTGGTAATGAGTATCAATTTCATTCCCACATAAAAACAGCATCAATAACTGGTGAAAATGGACATATCATTGTGCCTAGAGTGAAAAAAAACAAGGCAATGCAACAATATAGAGTGCGGGAAATGGCTGAAGTTTTCACACCATCTTGGATATGTAATGCTCAAAACAACCTTATTGATAATGCTTGGTTTAAAAAGGAAAATGTTTTCAATACAGGATTGTTATTACCTGACGGAACGCAGAAATGGAAAGTAAATCGAAACAAGATAAATTTTCCAGAGGGTAAAACATGGAAAGATTATATAAGAGACACACGACTTGAAATGGCTTGTGGTGAAGCACCTTATATTACAAGCAGGTATGACACGACAACGGGTAAATTTATCCCGATAGAAGAAAGAATTGGTCTTTTAGATAGAAAATTAAGAATAATAAATGAAAATGTAGATAACTCTGGAGAGTGGCTGAAAGCAGCACAAACTGCATATAAAAATATTTATGCTTTTGAATGGCAGGGCGATAGTTTACTTCTTGCGCGGGAAGCTATGCTAATCACGTTTATCGAAAATTATTATTCCAAATTTGGGAAAAACCCATTGCTAAAATCAATTCAATACATCGCTTATATTATTTCTTGGAATGTATGGCAAATGGATGGATTAAAAGGAGTTGTACCAAAAAGTTGTAGCACCAAACAATTAGAGACAACGACTTTATTTGGTGATATTGAGATAAAAATAGAGGAATGTGAAGGGTGTTTGAAAGACAATATCAAAAAGCACAACGGAATTTATTGTTTGATTAAAGATTGGGAAAATAAAGACCCTAAAACTGGACGAAAAGGCAGGAAAATAAAATTTATTGACTTGCTAAAAAACAGATAAGATATGAAATTTACATCATCGCTCAAATTAAAACTGATTTATGTGTTTCGTATTAACGATGAGTCACATAAAGGCTGTTTGAAAATTGGGGAAACCACTTCAGACAATGAGGATATTTGGGGGTTAGAACCAAATAGCAAGGCTCTGAATAACGCTGCCAAGAAAAGAATAAACCAATATACTCAAACAGCAGGAATCAGATACGATTTGCTCTACACGGAGGTAACTGTTTACAATGACCGAGGCACACTTAAATCATTCTCTGACTCAGAAGTGCATCAGGTCCTCATTCGGTCAGGTATCAAGAAAAAAGTTTTTGATGAAAAAAACAAAGCAAATGAATGGTTTGTAACTGACCTTGAAACAGTAAAAAAAGCAATTAAAGCTGTCAAAAAAGGTAGAAACTCAATTGAGCAAAGTGAAATCACAACAGATAAAAGTCCGATAATATTTAGACCCGAACAGCAAGAGGCAATTGATAAAACCAAGAAGCAATTCAGAAAAGGAAATGAAATGCTTTGGTTTGCAAAAATGCGTTTTGGCAAAACCCTTTCTGCTCTCCAGGTTGTGAAGGATATGGACTTTACTCGAACTTTAATCTTAACACATCGCCCTGTTGTAGATGCTGGTTGGTTTGAAGATTTTGGAAAAATATTTTATGACAAATCAAATTTCTCATATGGTTCAAAGAAAAACGGCGACTTAATCCAAACTTTAGAAACGCAACACAAGAAAAACGACTCTAAGTACGTCTATTTTGCCTCTATGCAAGACCTGAGAGGCTCATCACAAGTAGGAGGCAATTTTAATAAAAACGATGAAATATTTAGTGCTAATTGGGATTTTATCATCGTTGATGAAGCACACGAGGGCACGCAAACTGAGTTAGGCAAAAATGTAATGCGCGAGCTGGTAAAACCAACAACAAAAGTTTTACAATTATCTGGTACTCCTTTTAATCTTTTGGACAACTACCAAGAAGATGAAATCTATACTTGGGACTATGTGATGGAGCAAAAAGCAAAAAAGGAGTGGGACGAAATTCATTTTGGCGACCCCAACCCTTATGCACTACTTCCTCGATTGAATATCTACACCTATGATTTAGGTAAGCTGCTCAAATCTTTTGTTGATGAAGATGTGGCTTTCAACTTCCGAGAGTTTTTCAGGGTAAATAAAGAGGGCAAGTTTTTGCACAAAGAAGATGTACGTTCATTTTTAGATTTAATCTGCAAAGAAGATAAAAAGAGTAACTATCCTTACTCTAAGGAAACATACCGTAATAATTTCCGACACTCCTTGTGGATGGTGCCTGGTGTAAAAGAGGCAAGAGCTTTAAGTGCCATGCTAAAAGAACATCCTGTTTTTGGTCAATTCGAAATAGTTAATGTTGCAGGTGATGGCGATGAGGAAGAGCGATATGAAGACGCTCTGAAGGCTGTTGAAAAAGCAATTACTGATAAGCCCCAAGAAACCTACACCATAACACTTTCATGCGGCAGACTAACAACCGGCGTGTCTGTTCCTGCGTGGACTGCTGTTTTTATGCTTGCAGGTTCTTTCAATACTTCCGCTTCAAGTTATATGCAAACCATTTTTAGGGTGCAAACACCGGCTACAATAAATGGCAAGATAAAAGAAGAGTGTTTTGTTTTTGATTTTGCACCAGACAGAACATTAAAAGTGATTGCTGAAACAGCTAAAATTTCTTCTAAGGCAGGTAAAACCTCGAGTAGCGACCGCGAAACCATGGGTGAATTTTTGAATTTCTGCCCAATTATTTCCGTTGATGGCTCTCGTATGGCTCCATACAATGTAAATGGTATGCTTGAACAGCTAAAAAGAGTTTATGTCGAAAGAGTGGTTAGAAATGGTTTTGAAGATGGCTATTTGTACAACAACGACCAATTGATGAAACTCGACGATGTTGAATTACAAGACTTTGAAAAATTAAAAAGAATTATTGGCAGCACAAAAGCCATGCCTAAAAGTGGCGACATAGATATCAATAGACAAGGTTTTACAGATGAGGAATATGAACAACTGGAGGAAGCAGAAAAGAAAAGCAGAGCCAAAAAAGAGTTGACTGATGAGGAAAAACGCTTATTAAAGGAAAAAGAGGAAAAACGTAAAATTCGTAATACTGCTGTTTCTATTTTGAGAGGGATATCTATCCGTATGCCTTTATTAATTTATGGAGCAGATGTAACAAATGAAGATAAACAAATAAACATAGACAACTTTTCTAAACTCATTGATGACCAATCATGGGAAGAGTTTATGCCCAAAGGTGTTACCAAAGATGTGTTTGAAAACTTCAAAAAGTATTACGAACCAGATGTGTTTAGAGCAGCAGGTAAACGAATACGTGTTATGGCTCGTGCTGCCGACAATTTGTCTATTGAAGAACGAATAGATAGAATAACTACCATATTCAGCACTTTCAGGAATCCCGACAAAGAGACAGTTCTGACACCTTGGCGTGTGGTGAATATGCACATGGGCGACTGCTTGGGTGGGTACGTGTTTTTCGATGAAAAAATGGAAAACACCATTGAAGAGCCACGCTTTGTAAATCATGGAGAGGTTACAGATAGTGTCTTTGCCGAAGACTCTAAAATTTTAGAGATAAACTCCAAATCCGGTTTATATCCGCTCTATATGGCTTATGGTATTTACAGACGAATATTAGATGCTGAATATCACCGGAAAGATAAAACACCAAGCATCGAAGACCAACTGAAAATTTGGGACAAGGTAATAGCCGATAATATTTTTGTAATCTGTAAAACCCCAATGGCGAAAAGTATAACTAAAAGAACGCTAATAGGCTTTAGAGAGGCAAAAGTAAATACACGCTACTTTAAAGACCTGTTAAACCAAATAACACACAAACAACAAAACTTTCTAAAAAAAGTTAAACAAGGTAAAAGGTATTGGAAATCAAATAATAATGATAATATGAAATTTAACGCAATAGTAGGCAATCCTCCTTATCAAGAGATGGATGGAGGAGGAGAATCAGGTTCAAGTGCAAAACCTATTTATCAACACTTCGTAAATATCTCAAAAAAATTAAATCCCGATTATATTTCTTTAATAATGCCAACTAGATGGTATTCAGGAGGTAAAGGCTTAGATGATTTTAGAAAGTCAATGCTAAAAGATTCAAAAATTGCAATTTTACATGATTTTTTAAATCCCGAAGAAGTATTTTTAAATACAAATATTAGAGGTGGTATTTGTTATTTTCTATGGGATACTACTTATAACAATAAATTAAATTTGACACAAGTTGTTACCCACAATGGAAATGGCGTTACGACATCAAATATGCGATCTTTAAAAAGTGAAGGAAGTGATATTTTCATTAGGCATGAAATAGGGCTTCAAATTTTAGAAAAAGTAAAAAGACATAAATACTTTAAATCATTTGAAAAGAATGTTTCATCAAGAAAGCCATTTGGATTAGACAGCAAGTTTAATCGAAGTAGTGCCTTTCATAATTCAAAAGATGGTTTAACTAATCCTCTAATTTGCTATGCTAAAGGAAAAACAATTGGTTATATTGAAAAAAACGATTTTAAATTCAATGAATCATTATTTAAAAATTACAAGGTTTTAACATCTTTTGCTAATAATATTGGAACTGAATTAAATGATGACAATCTAAATAGCTTTATTGCAGAACCTGAATCAGTATGTACAGAAACTTATATAATATTGGGTTATAATTTGGAGTTAACTGAAGTTTCAGCTAATAATTTGTCAAAATATTTTAGAACAAAGTTTGCTCGATTTTTACATAGCCTCGCTAAGTCAAACCAAAATGGGACTTCTAAAACTTATAAATTCGTACCTCTCCAAGATTTCACAGAAAAATCAGACATCGACTGGAGTAAGCCTATACCCGAAATAGACAAGCAGTTGTATCACAAATATGACTTAAATGAAGAGGAGATTAACTTTATTGAAAGCATGATAAAACCAATGGAATAAAGCGAATTATTAAATGAAATACAAGAACACCTTGTAGTAATACATAGTGGTTTCAGCAGTATGCGAGCGTTCGTGGTTAATAAAAATGTCGATATAGATTGATAGAAAATTGCTTTGCAATCCCGCACGATACTATACATGCAAACCGTTAGCCAAAGTTTCACACCAAAAAAATCATCAATTTTAGCATGAATTTGGAGTGTCTTAAAAATATTCAAAATAGCCCACTCAACTCTAAACACACGGTCTAAAAATAAAATCACCGTCAGTTGTTCATTGCGAGGCTAACATATAATTTTTTTTACTATGTTTGCACTGTGGTTAACATATTGCCCGAGTAATAGGGGGCAAGCCAACAAAACATTCGTAAATACGAATAAATTTATGATATGATATAATTATTCTATTTCATTGATTAATAAAGAAATATTAAAATTAATAAAGTTAAAATAGAAAATGATATACAAATGTTGTATTTTTGTTAGGTATGTTAAACGTTATGTGCCAGGCTAAAAACTGACAGACAATAATATGACTTCTAAAGAAAAATTAAAGAAAGAAATAAAGGACTGTATTAATGATACAGCACCAATCCTTTTGTACTTGCAAGAACAGTTAAAAAAGGAACTATCTGAAAAATATTCTCTTCAACGCGAATATCAAAAATGGTATTCTAAAGCATTAAAAGTTGTTGAATTTCTTGGGAAGGACAGGTATCAAGAATTTAAATCATATTATGAAATTGACCCTAAAAGAAAAACTATGGGTTATGGCAACTATTATATTCAAGACTATTTGAAAGGTGTTGCACCTAATAAATTGAGTAATCCAAATTTTGATCCCAAAAAAGAAACATTCAAAAATGTTTACAATCAATACACGATACTACTTTCTATAAACGACAGAATAGACTGTATACTTGCCGACATACAAACGAACTTACTTATTGAACTTCAAGACACAGAGCTTGAAACTGCAAAATCACTTTTGAAAGTCAATATTCGTGCAAGTGGAGTAATTGCAGGTGTTATTCTTGAAAGTTATTTATCAAGTGTAACTAATAATTATAGCTTGACAATTTCTAAGAGAAACCCAACACTTTCAGATTTCAATGATGTATTAAAAAAAAACAACATTATAGACACGACAGTTTGGCGAAAAATAACATACTTAGGAGACATTAGAAATATTTGTGCCCATAAGAAAGATATCGAGCCAACAAAAGATCAAGTGGAAGAATTAATTAACGGAGTAAATTGGATAACAAAAAATGTATTTTGACAAAAGCACAGCACATAACAGCAGTTTGGCAATATGGCGGGTTCAGTGCTAAATTAAACATTTGGTTTTCAAATGAAGTTTAATGCTAAATTAAAGTAAGTGCTTCAAAATCCGCCACTGCGCCAAACGCCAACCACCAGCAGTACCCCTACAAAAAAACCGCAACAAGGAAAAATAAAGCAAATATATTGCACTTGTTGTACTTGTTCGGGGTTATTGATTTTATAAAATTTGGCTTAACACTATATCAGGATTATATTGCAACCATAACAAAAAATTGTATTGGTTTAACTTGTATTATCCGTACAATCGGGCGGGATTTTATCAAGTTATTTCTTGCTTTAAAAAAAGTAGGCTGAAAACTTTTGAAATCGTTTTTATTACTGCTTGGGCTTGAAAGTCTGTTTTTTTATTCTAATTTTTGGGCATGAAAAACAGGTTTAATACGGTAAATAGATTAAAGCAAAAAATCAAAGCAAAAAGAATACCGTCCGCTCTCTATTTTGGGCTTCAAGGGCTTTGTACGAGCAGGTTGGCTGCGTGAGGCGCTTAGGTGGAAAGCCCGCAAGGGCGGAAGCCGCTGGGAACGCGGCGGCAAAAAAGCGAGCTTGTAAGCTCTTTTTGCCGCCTTGCGTCCCCACGGCTTGTGCCCGCGGACTTGGAACCGGGAGCCGACCCCGAGCGTAGCGAG
>DUOL01000199.1 GCA_012838875.1 Bacteroidales bacterium
ACGCGGCGGCAAAAAAGCGAGCTTGTAAGCTCTTTTTGCCGCCTTGCGTCCCCACGGCTTGTGCCCGCGGACTTGTAACCGAGCGCCGACCCCGAGCGCAGCGAGGGGGCACGCCCTAATAAAAAATATAATTATCTACTTGATTATTATGATGTTATAATACTGGAAAAAACTACTTGGCTATTTTATCTTTATCAAAATAGTTTAATGAAATCCCAAAATTGACGATACCTTTTACTTTATCAGCTCTCATAGCTTGTTGAACATCAATATGATAGTTGCCTTTTTGCGGAAAACGGATATTGGATTTGAACAAAAAGCGGTTTTCTTTCACGCGTCCTAAGCCTTTTCCCGTCCATTTACCGTAGATATCGCTTATAAAACACCCCAACGTATCGACTGCCGTATCGCCATTGGGGAAAGTGGTGGTCATGAAAATATAGAAATTTTGCGTTTCAAAATCGACAGAGTTTCTAATATTGATGTACATATTAAAACACGCCAAAGTATCTTCAATGGTAAAATCGTAGTGAAGCAGGGAGTCAATATGCCACACCTCATCGGGCAGAGGGTCGATTTTTTCATAAAAGACCTTTTTTTGACAAGAATTAGCTAAAAAAAGAGAGAGAAGTGAGATTAAAAGTAGAAAAAGAGTTTTTTTACACATATTTGCTATTTAAACATAATAATTCTAAATTCTTCTTTTCCTTTTTTAAATTTAACGGATTTTGCTCGTTTTTTGCACTCTTCTTGAATCTTCGAATTTGTAATGGTTGTGGGATATTTACTATTATTAATAATTCTTGCTTCAATGACGTTTCCTTCGGCAGTAACGTGCACTTCCACGTAGACGACACCTTTTTCATTTTCGATTTCAAGATTTGGAATAACGGCGTATCCACGTTCACCGGTTCCGTAGCCAACATTTCCTCCTGTGCCACCGCCTTCGCCCAGATTAAATCCTGAGCCGACTCCGCCGCCTTGACCACTTCCTTGCCCGCCGCCGGAACCACTACCACCCCGTCCTCCTCTATACATCGAACTTTGATCTACAACCGGAGTTTTAACCTCGGTCGGGTTTTCGCTTTTTTGTTTATTTTGACTAATAGAGGGGGCGTCTTCAGCAGTTTGCGTAGCAATATTATCACCGACATCGCTGTCTCGAGTTCTCTGGTCAAGTTGTGTTGCACCGCCGCCACCGCCGCCGCCCGCATCAAGGGACATTTCGATATAAATCAGCGGATCTTTCGGCGGAACTTGATAGGACAGACCCAGAATCCACATCAAAAACAACATCAATACTGTTGAAACAACAGTAACACCTGAAGATATCCACCTGTTTTTTTGTTTTTGTGTCATTCCTATTTTGCTTCTGTCGCTAGCAATAATTTATATCGTTGTTCTTGTGGCAATTCGTTATTTAATTGATTAAGTACATCCATTACTTTCACCAACTCTTCAACCGGTATTGATTTATCGGCTCGTAAAATCACATTTCTTTGTAATGAGAAGTCTTTTTGTACTTGCTCTCGTAGCAACGGTAAAATGGCTTCATACGGAACGGGTGCCGAATTAGGTTGAGGATTTACGTAATAGAATTTATTAGCATCTATGTAAACTTCGATATTGTGTGTGGATAACTGTTGTCCTGCATCACTTTTGGGCAATAATACATTAATAGCGTTCGGTGCAACCATAGTGGAAGTTATCATAAAGAATATCAATATCAAGAATACCAAGTCCGACATGGTAGTCGAAGGGAAATCCGCGCTTCGTTTATTTTGCAATTGAATACTCATAGTCGTACAAATTTGATGCTAATAGTAATATAATGATACATTTCAAATATTAAATAGGTTCATGCAATAAGTCCATAAATTCGGTTGCTTTATCTTCCAACACATAAACGATATGTGAAATTTTAGCAACTAGAATATTATAAAACACACTTACAATAATGTTAACGATAAGTCCTCCTACTGTCGTAATCATGGCAGTATAAATTCCTGAAGATAAGGTTGTAATACTCAAATTATTAGGGTTAGATGCCATATTATGAAATGCGATAATCATTCCCACAACCGTACCGAGGAATCCCAACATCGGAGCGATTGATGCTATCGTTGCCAACACAGAAACTCTTTTTTCAAGTTGTTGAATTTCCAGCTGTCCGGCATTTTCAACTGCTGCCGAAATATCGTTTAACGGTTTTCCTACACGCGAAAGACCTTTCTCAATCATTCGTGCCAACGGCGTACCATTTCCTTTGCATAATACTTTCGCCGATTCAATTTTACCGTCGTGGACAAAATCTCTAATATTATTCATAAAATTTTGTTCTTCACGAGAGGCTTGTCGAAGTGTCAGCCATCGCTCAACAAAAATATAGATTCCAAAGATTAGCATAAGCATCAGCGGAATCATAATCCACAAGCTATTAGGGTCAAAAACAAGACTTAAAATACTTGTTTTTTTAATTTCAGGAACGGCAGTTCCGACAGAAGAGGCAACTTGGGACACCGTATCTACAATTTGAGACATCGGGGACTGTAATATAGGTAGCATATTCATATTATTTATAAAATTTACCAAAAATACTATGTAGTTGTCAATTTACTCATTACTTAAAACACTATTTGCAAACATTTTATTGTTAATAAGAATAAATTATTTTTCGGAGGCAAACATTTTGATAATTCTAAATCTTGAAGAGATAGAATGACAATTATTCATAAAGTCCCTTTTTCTTTCCTATATTATAAGCTAAATAACCGCTTAAATAAAAAAGATTTGCCTTATTATAAGCCATTTGTTGAACAACAGGGAATACCATATCAAAGACTAAACCGATTTCAAGCCTGTGAATAATATTCTCCTTTTTACTAAAATCAAAATTGAGTCCGCTTTTCAGATAAAACCCCGGGTGAAATGTTGTTTTAAAGATTCCTTCCAACAGAGGACCACGTTGAACAATGTTATCTATATTGTGGATTGCAGGGTCATATTGTTCGGATAGTTGACTGTAGCCTGCTGGTGTGATGTAACTGATATAAAGATAAATAGGCATTGCCATACCCAAAGAAAACCCGCCCGAGACGTTGTAATTTATTTGTACCCCGCCCCAATAAGGTTTATGATGCAAAGTTCGTTGATAACCGTAGCCGCCACGCAACAAAAAAAGGTCAACCAATTTACCGTAAACATAAGCTGAAGTTCCCGTATAGTAAGGATTTCTTGCTCTGACCGACTTGGGATGTATAACATATTGAAAGTTAACCTCCCAAAAGTGTTTGTCAAAATAATTTGGCATACGACCATGTTGAAAACCCACTCCAAAGCCATTCGTATGTAGCTTGATAGTAGCATTCCACTCCTTAACGAAAACACGTTCCGCTTCTACTGCGCCTCGCTCCTGTCCTTTTAAAATAAGGAGAAGTGAAAGAAAAAAAATAATCAAAAATCCTTGCCGAATAGCTAAATTGAAATTTTTGAAGAAATAGGGCATGGTTGAATTAAATCATATTATAAATGACTCTCATCGGGAGTCGTAGTCTCCAACTGACTATAATGACCGTATGCGGGACATTTAATGTAAGAAGCACAAGACGAAAAAACGAGTGAAATTACAATTATGCTAATTACGAGAACAATAAATTTCTTCATTTACGTTATTTTTTTACCTTTGCAAAGGTAACAAAAAATAAGAGTAAATATTTTCATTTTACTATAAAAAAAACAAAAAAAACTTAACTTATTGAAAATAAGGATTTTAATTTTATTATTTCCTCTTGTATATTTAAACATTTCCTATCTTTTTGGACAAAACCGCGTTTTTCTTCATTCTTATAATGAACAAATTATAACTATTTCTTACTCAGTCGGATTAAATAAAAAGATTAAAAATGAAAAAACATTAGAGAAAAGAATAAAAAAATTAATAGAAAAATGCCAAGACGAAGGTTTTTATGCTTTTTCGGTAGATTCTATTAGTAAAGATTCATTTTTTTACCATTTATATATTCATGAAGGAGAGCAATATAAAGATGCTTCTATTTACGTAAACGCAGAGACAAAAGAAATAATGCAGGAGTGCCGCACTGCTAATTTTATTAAAAATGGGGCAATTACATTTCAAGATTATAATTTAGTTGCCCAGAAGTGCATTCAATATCTTGAAAATCATGGATTTCCATTTGCAGAAATATATTTAGACAGTTTACAGATTCAAGAAAATAGCATTTCAGCACAGTTAAAAATTGATAAAAACAGCTTTATCGTTTTTGATTCTATTATTGTAAAAGGAGATGCTAAGATTAAAAAATCGTTTCTTTACCCCTACTTAGGGTTAAAATCAAAACAACCATATAATGAGAGTGTTATAAAAAAAATTCCGAACAAGTGCAAAGAACTCGCTTGGGTAACTCAGGTTCAACCCTCCGGTATTGAGTTCGTTGTAGACAAGGCTTATCTATATCTTTTTCTTAATAAAAAAAGGACAAACTCTTTTAACGGCTATATCGGAATTGTTCCGGAAGATAGAGAGCAAAAAAGAACAATTCTAGCAGGTGAGTTAAATCTTAATTTAGTTAATATCTTTGGTATCGGCGAAAGCATGGAATTTTTATGGAAAAGTCCTCAGCGGTACTCACAACAACTTAAAGTCAATGTTACTATTCCTTACCTGTTCCGAACGCAATTTGGGATAAATAGCAATTTTCTACTTGATAAAATTGACACTTCCTATTTGTCAATAAACTTTTCCGTTGGAGTACAACACTCTTTTCATAATAATTCATATTTAAAGGGAGTTTACGATTTCACCTCTTCGCAATTACTACTTCCAAAAAATTTTAACGCTTCGCTATCCATTACTCATGCTGATTTTAGAAAGTCAATGTATGGCATTGAGTACTATTATCGTAAAGTCGACTTTATTTTTAATCCTAAGAAGGGTATTATTTTACATAGTAATCTTGCGATAGGAAAGCGTAAGATTTTGCAAAATAGAGAAATTCCTTCTTCTTTTTACGAGGGAATAGAGACGGAGAAAGTACAATATCGTATTATAGGGAGTATAGACGGATTTATTCCGTTGCATAAGCGTTGGGTTTTAATGTTGGGAGCCAAAGGGGGTGCTTTATTTGGCGGACAATTCGTTGAAAATGAACTCTTTAAAATTGGCGGTTTAAAGACGCTACGCGGTTTCAATGAAAACGAAATTTTAGCATCTTCATTTTTAATTGGGACTACGGAAATACGGTTTTTATTTGCGAAAATTGCTTACTTCAACCTCTTTTTTGACGGTGCTTGGTATGAAAAAAAGAGCATCTCTACTTATGTTAATGATACCCCTTTCGGCTTTGGCATGGGAATAGCATTTGAAACTAAAGCAGGGATTTTCTACTTAAATTACGGATTAGGGAAACAGTTTAAAAATCCTATCGAATTTAAAAATGGAAAAATAAATTTTGGGCTATTGCTTAGTTTCTAAAATCATTGAAAATATAAAAGAATAAATTTCGTTTTTAATTTTGTAAGGAATTAAAAAAAGAAACAATGAATATTATAGTATTATGGGCAGATGATGAGATTGAATTATTAAAACCTCACATCTTATTTTTACAAAATAAAGGATATGATGTTATTCCTGTGGTGAGTGGTGAAGATGCTTTAGAAGAAGTACGAAATAGACGTATTGACATTATATTATTAGATGAAAACATGCCCGGTTTATCCGGAATTGAAACATTAAAGCGTATCAAAGCTATCAATAATAATATACCCGTAGTAATGATTACCAAGAGCGAGGAAGAGTACATTATGGAAGATGCTATCGGGTCCGATATTGCTGATTATCTTATAAAACCTGTAAATCCTAATCAAATTTTAATATGTTTGAAAAAAAATACGGAGCATAGCAAGATTATTTCAGAAAAAAAGAGCAGCGATTACCAACAAGCTTTTCGCGAAATAAGCTATAAAATTTCTGATAAACTGTCGCTTAAAGAGTGGGAAGAGTTATACAAAGAGCTAATTTATTGGGAATTAGAATTAGAAAACATTGAAAACGAAACTATTTTTGAGATTATTGCTCAACAAAAAGAGGAAGCAAATAAACAATTTGCTCGTTATATAATGAAAAATTATATCGATTGGTTGAATGGAAGAGGAGATGAAAAACCCTTACTATCACACACTTTGCTAAAAGAGAAAGTATTCCCTATGATTGGAGAGACACCGTCAACTTTTCTTTTCGTTATTGACAATTTACGTTTCGACCAGTGGAAATCGTTTCAACCATTGATTCATGACTACTTTTACGTTGCCGAAGAGAATATAAGCTACAGTATTTTACCGACCGCCACGCACTATGCTCGCAACGCTCTTTTTTCCGGACTATTGCCATCGGAAATTGAAAAAAAATATCCGAAATTATGGTTAAATGAGCAAGATGAAGGCAATAAGAATCAATTTGAACAAGAATTGTTAGCGGAATATTTAAAGAGATACGGAAAAAATATAAAATTTGGCTTCAATAAGATTCTCAATGTGGATTTTGGGAAAAAGGTATTGGAAAACTTTCATCAACTATTACAAAATCCTTTTAACGTAGTCATTTTCAACTTCATTGATATGCTTTCGCACGCGCGTACCGATATTGACATTATACGCGAATTGGCAGAGGACGAAAAATCGTACCGAAGTGTAACGGTCTCTTGGTTTGAAAATTCCCTGATGTTGGACATGCTAAAAATATTGGCGTCTAAGAAAATCCCCGTTTTTATTACGACTGATCACGGTTCTATTAAAATTGAAAAACCTATAAAAGTTGTCGGCGAACGCGATATGAATACAAATTTACGCTATAAAACCGGGCGAAATATGAATTATAACGAAAAGGAAGTTTTTAGAATCAAAGATCCTAATGATGCCTATTTACCTAAGGGAAGCATCACCTCTGAATTTATCTTTGCTTTAGGAAATACTTTTTTTGCATATCCGAATAATTACAATTATTACGCTAATTATTATAAGAACACCTTTCAACACGGCGGTATTTCCATGGAAGAGATATTGGTGCCCAGCATTAAATTAATTCCCAAGTAAAAGCATTATAATTCTGTTCTGGTGCTACCTTCGCACTAAAAGGTAGAAGTAAAGAGAATTACGAATTACAGAATCTTGTTAATTTATAATTTTAATTTGGGCGTGCCCCCTCGCTACGCTCGGGGTCGGCGCCCGGTTACAAGTCCGCGGGCACAAGCCGTGGGGACGCAAGACGGCAAAAAGAGCTTACAAGCTCGCTTTTTTGCCGCCGCGTCCCCAGCGGCTTCCGCCCTTGCGGGCTTTCCACCTAAGCGCCTCACGCGAAAAAAATTGCTTGTGCAGAGCGCTTTATAAAAAGAATTAAGAGTGGTAAGCAGTGATTGAAAAAAACGTCGAAATCGGAGGTGGCTTAGGGAAAGTTTTTCAATAATTTTCTTGATTTTTTTATAATTTCTCCGAACTTCTTATGTATTTCCTATTTTTCTCATTATTTCGTTAAATACTAAATCAAATAGTAATTTCTTAAATTGTTGATTGGATGCAAATTGCAAGAATAGTCCATATTATCTTTCATGATAGCTCGCGTTACATTTCGAAGAATCACATCATATTCCACCTTCAAAATTTCAAGTTTATTTTAAGCACATTGTTAAAAAAAATATATATTTGCATTCATTAATCTAATTAAGAATGAGACCAATAATTTTAGATTTTGCAATAGAAAGAATGGGAGAAATTAAGATAGTTTATAAATATAATTTTTTTGAATCTCTTAATGTAATTACAATTAATAATAAAACAAAACCTTTTATTGATTCAAATACTGAGGAGATTTCACTGTTAACAAAAACAAGAGTAAAAAAAGAAAGTGATGATAATAATATTGATATCCCCTTAAACTAAAAAAACTTTTACACTGCAAGAACGAAATGACTAAAGTTTTAATCATAACCAATAAACAAGACTTAACCTCTGACTTTATTATCAAAGAGTTAAAGAATAGAAAAATTGAATTTTATCGGTTTAATACCGAAGAATTGAATATTACTTGCTCAGTAACTCTTAATATTACAGACGATAAATTCATTCTTTTTGATAAAATTTCAAAAAAATCATATAATTTAAAACTATTTACGTCCGTATATTTCAGAAGACCTGAAATCCCCACGTTTGATAGTAGCTCTCTCAATACTGGCGAAATACAATTCATAAAGAATGAAATTGCATATACGTTAGAGGGAATTTATAAAGTATTAAGAAATGCGTATTGGATAAGTCCTATATTTTCAATCAGAGAGGCCGAAAATAAAATCTTTCAATTAGAAATAGCAAAATCTATTGGTTTCAAAATTCCTGATAGTATAGTAACAAATTCATTTTATGATTCTGTTGATTTCTATAATAAAATGAATGGAGAATGTATTATTAAACCAATTAGATCAGGATTAATAGAAGATAATAATAACCCGAAAGTAATTTTTACAAACGCCTTAACTATGCGTCCCTCATCAAAAGAACAAGTTGAATTTTCTCCAAATTTCTTTCAAAGAAATATTGCAAAGAGATATGATATAAGAGTCATTGTTGTTGGTAACACGACGTTTGCAACACTCATCCATTCTCAGAATAATGCCGAAACTAAAATAGACTGGAGACGTGGAGAATATCCATTAAAACACACTAAAACAGAATTACCAGATTCTATTAAAAAAAAATGCATATCAATGCTTAAAGAATTAAAACTTCGTTTTGGTGCAATTGATTTGATTTTAAATAAAAAACATGAATATATTTTCCTTGAAATTAACCCAAATGGTCAATGGGCATGGATTGAAAAACAAACAGGTCATAGAATTTCAAAGGAAATCGTAAACCTATTAGAAAATGAAAATTTTTAAAGAAATAAGAGAGTTTTTTTGGCCTTTGCTTGAAAATGACGATATCCCAAACCAAAATGATAAAGATACAATGCTTGATAAAGATGATATAACTGTTGCTAGTTCGCATTTAAAAGAGACTTTAGAATATGCGATTAATTGTTATGAAGCTGAATCTGAAAGAAGAAAAACAGTAGAAAGTAAATCAGCACTATTTATTGGAACAATTAGTGTTGTTACTTCAATAATTATTGGAACAACTTCAGTTCTTGTTAAAATTAGCGATTTTAATATAACGATTACCTTTTTAGTTTTTTTATTATTTATTCTAACTCTTTATATGACAAGAAGTGTTTGGTTTTCAATAAAGGCACTGGAGCGTAAAAATTATCATTCTATTTCAATAGACGATTTTTTTATAAATGATACAAGTGATGATTACTTTAAAAAACTAATAGCCGAAATTACAAATAAAACAAAAAAGAACTCACATACTATTAACAGTATAGTGGATAATATGACAATGGCACAAAAATATTTTAAAAGAGCTATTATTGTCGTTTCTATTTATGCTTTTAGCATTCTATTACATTGTATATCAAAAACTTGTGCAAATTTTGAAGGTTGTTTAAAAAAAACAATAGAAACTATAAATACTATAACAATCAGTGGTCTTAACATATTGTTGCTATATTTCATTTCATTTACGGCTATTATACTGAGTATAATAGCAATGAAGAAAAAATAAAAAGCACTTTTAATAAAACGCTATGATAAAATATTTAAGATTAAACCTAAACCCTAAATTTTTAGGTAATAAAAATTAAAAAATTCCATATAAATACTTGTTTATATGGATTTTTTTGTTACTTTGCATTCCCTAAATAGGTAATATATGAAAACAACACAAAAACACCCCGATTGGGCTTTGAAACACAAAAAGCCCGGAACTGAATTAAAGTTAATTAATGGACGTTATTATCTTTACAATGTAAAGTCTGTTTAC
>DUOL01000250.1 GCA_012838875.1 Bacteroidales bacterium
ACAGCTACGCAAGATTGTTATTATACGGTTGTTATTCTTGATGGTACGGACACCGTTGGATTACCGCTTAATGGTGTGAACGTTACAATACAAGATATGCCGACGGTTGTTATCTATAATCAAGGAGCACCTGCCGGACCTATCAACGTTGGTCTATATGGTTCGAATATACCTAATACGCAAACATTTAATGCTCACTTAGACAACCCCCAAAATACAACTTATACATACCAATGGTACGTTAATGGAATGCCTGTTGCTGTTGACGGTAATGGTGTAAATTATACAGCTAGCGAACTACTCGCCGTAGGAACTTATTACTATACAGTAGTAGTTACCGATTCAGCTACCGGTTGTACCGTTGAGTCAGCTCCGGTTCAAGCAAATGTTGTTTCCGGAATTGTTGTTAATATCGAAGGAAACCATACCTACTGCGAAGGAGCAACCGTTAGATTAGTTGCCGTTATCGAAAATGACGATATTGGTTATCAATTAATCGTGTGGAAACGCGATGGGAACTATATCCTCGAAGGTAATAATTCATTGACACTCGAATTTACAGCTTCTGATTCTACAGAAGGTGATTACCAAGTTGTAGTTACCAGAGAAGGTTGTGAAGATACCTACTCACCGGTATTTAACGTTGTTTCAATTGATGCTCCTGTAGTACAAGTATCAGGAAATATACTTTGTCAAGATGGTACAGCTAATTTAGTGGCTAATACCTATTCCAGCTTGACAGAACAACCATATAGTTGGATTTGGTATGAAGTTGATAATAATGGTAATGTAATTGCTACGACAACTACTTATGTGAATACATTAGAAGTTGATCACGCAGGAAGCTACTACGTAGAAGCTATTTATCAAACCGAAGCTTGTAATGCTCAATCGGATACATTCCAAGTTCAACCGGTTGACAACCAATTTACAATTGGAATCACTCCTGCTACAGCTGAAATATGCGACGGAGGTCAAGTTAATATGACTATTCAATATGGTACTGTACCTGCTGGCGCCGGAACTCCAACTTACCAATGGTATGAAAATGGTGCCGCTATACCGGGTGCAAACTTGAACTATTATCATACGATACCGTTCACAGGAAATCCAAGTACAACAACATATACCTATTATGTAGAAGTTAACTATTCAGACTATCCTTGTGCTATAACAAGTGATGTAGCTATTGTAACCGTTGAGCCTGCATTTAATGTTACTATCAACGGTGACCCGAATGTTTGCGATAATTCATACATCAATCTTACGGCTCTAATTACTAACTTCTCAGGTGATACTTCAGATATTTCCTATGAATGGAGAATGAATGGTAATATCCTTGATTCTGCACTTACCACTTATGATACTACCTTATCCGGACGTGATACTTTCCCAATCAATACGCCTGCAAGCTTTAGAGTTGATGATACACTCTATACGGCAACCAATAATATCATATACCGAGATAGTATTTTGACGTTTGCTTTCAATGATACCTTACCTGTTCATATCGGTGATACAAACAATACCGATTATCCTCCATACACTTACTATTTCGTTGATACAATATATCAATATAATAATCACTATTTTGAGTATGTTCGGACAGTACCGGCAGGTATCACGGTTGAATTTCCATTCGATTTTGGACCTGTTGATACGGTTAATAATGTTTCAGATTGGAAAGATACGATTTATAATTTTGTTGAACAGGTTTACTACAATACAGACACAGCTGATGTAACACTTAATACAACTATTATTACAAGCACTAATCCTGCACTGGTTTCTTCAAGTGCGGATACGTTCTATCTATTTAAGGACAATGTGTACCAAAATCCTTATGTGGTTTCAACTTCTTACGATACAGTTGCAGACTATAGCTTAAGAGGTGCACAATTGAGATTAGAAGATGGTATACCTTATGATACAGTTTATACATACGAAAGTCCTGTTTATACCTACGTGGATAGAGATACAAACCAATTAACAGATACATATCTCCGTCCAAATTATCAAACGTCACACGGTGGACCGTCAGATACCATATTCGAGTATGTAAATACTACGTATATTCCAATTGACACTACTTATGATGCACCTACGGTGTATGGTGATCACGGTGATGTTCCTGCTAATACGGATACCATAGTATATCACTATGAAAGAGATACGCTTATTCTTACAGGGACTACACTTGTAGGAACAGATACCGTTGATAATCGTTCGGATATTCCTGCTAATCATGGCGACTCTATCTTTACGGAAACCGGACAAATAGAACATCTGACTGTTGTTACTGATACGGTAACTATGCGTACTCCACTCCAAGTTAATCCAGGACAAGATACTCTAATGAACTATATTGCTTTAGCAATAGATACTCATCAAATGAACTCTATTACTCTTGTATTAGCAGATAGTTTTGATGTTTATCAAATAATTAATGGTCATAGAGATACCATTTGTCATTTCTCCGAAGAAATTACTTCCTATGACACGACAGATGTGGTAGAGTTTATTAGAACCAAAATAGAAATGACTTGTGATCCGGGTAATTGTGTATGGTCCAGCGATACTTTCACATCAATAGATACAATAATTTTATATGATACAACGACTGTCGTTGAAAGTATCACAATTAGTGATGATACTACTATTAATATTACCGATTCTACACTGGTAACGGTTGATACTATTCTAACAAGTGATACTACTGCTCTTAATCCTCCTTATATTGTAGATTCTACTACAATTGTATTAGACACTTCTTTAACGACTATAGACACAAATGTAACCAAACGTGATTCAACGATTGCTAATATTAGAATCGATACTGTCAAAACACCGATTTCGACGATTTTACGAACACCGCATAAGTATTTACATGCCTGGTATAATCTAGGATTCCCCAAAGGAATCGAAGATGTAAATAAAGCAGATGTCGGATATACATTGGTTGAACCGATAGAACCCTGGCCTACCGACACAGATCGTTATGAGGGTTATATGTTAGCTGTTAACCTACAACCGGAAAAAGTTGCTCGTGATTTTGCAGATACTGCTTCAACCCATTTCGCAGCAGAGAAATATCATGTACCGCTTGATTCAATAACTGGTTATAACGACGGATATACATCAGGATTTAGCGGCTTACAGACTGATTTTGCTCCTTTTATTTCGATTGATACATTGAGAGCTATAGCATTGGCTTACGATCCTACTCTAACTATTGATTTCAGAACTACATTCGCAGCGACTTATAGAAATACCTATAGAGCACTGTTCCTCAGAGAATATAAAGAAAGGTATCCAACTTTCATTGATCAAAAATATGAAGACTATACTGATACCATTTATAGAACAGATTATCTGTATGATACTACCTATACCTATAATTATGATACAACTTATACTTATACATATACAGTTGATACTTCTTATGAGTACACAGTACATCTTCAAGATTATGTTTATGAATATGACACGGTAATTACACAACGTTCTGACACAACGTTTGGAGAAGAAATTACTCAAAGAGAAGAATACGTAGAAAGGATTGATTCCATTTGGTATTATTACAATTTCAGCTCCCAAAAGATAGATACTAACGTAACTTATAAATACAGATGTTACCTACAAATCTACGACACAAACTATGTTTATGAGCGTCAAGTAACATTAAGAGATACAAGTTATATTTTCACCACGGAAATTAACACGTACGACACATCATATCTCTACTCTAAAGGTAATGTAGAATTTGATACAATCTACCATTATAATGAAATAGTATTGAATTATGATACCACTTATCGATATCAGATAGATCTATATGGATTTAGAGATACACTTTATGCTTACTATGCACTTCCAATAGATATTGATACTATGTATAAATACAATGTTTCCTACATGGAATATGATAGTATAACTGTTTATGATACACTATATCGTTATGATGTGCATGAATTAATACCTAATCAGGCTACGGCACTTGTAGAGTATGAAACCTATACAATTACTTCCACTACAACGTATGGTTCACCATATTATACTGTGCTGGCAGGTGAAGGAACAGACTACCCGGCAAGTCCTTATCCGTATACCTTCGAAGTGGTTGCTTTTAACGATAGAGGCTGTGTAGCAACGTCCGCTCCATTCACTGTTAATGTACAAGAACCTATTGTAGTTAATGTTTCAATATCCGGAGCAGAAGTTTGTCCGGGAACTGAAATAACAGTAACCGCTGAAGTAGACAATTGGGACTTAGATAATTTAACCTTTGTATGGAGTGATGGTATCCACACAGGTCCATCATTTACTACGACAATATTTAATGATACCTCCTATTCAGTTCAAGTTACACACATTTCAGGTTGTACAGCTGTAAGCGAAGTTGCTAATGTAACGGTGAGAGCTATTGAACCGATTGTGGCAACTGCTACTGTGACTGCTGATACTGTATGTAACGGTGCTACAATCACGTTGACAGGAACGGCAACAGGAACAGGTGTTCTTACTTATCAATGGTATGCTAATGGAGTCGCAATTCCAGGTGCAACACACCTAACCTCAACACACGTTGCAGAAGCTATTGACGGTACGCCTACTACTTATCAATATTCGTTAGTAGTTACTTCAGCCGGTGATAGTTATTGTGATAATGCAGGAGCAAGTACTGAAACTGTTATCGCTGATAATACAGTTACAGTTTATCCTGATCCTGTTGTTATTATCACAGGTGATAACGTAATTTGTGAAAATGGAAATATCGTTCTTACACCAACTGTTCAAGGCGGAACAGGAACAACTACTTATACTTGGTATCTCAACAATACAGAAGTAAGTGGACCTAACGTTTCTGTAGATCCTGTTACCGGTGTACTTACCGTTACCAATGTTCCAAATTCAGTTAATGAACCTAACGGAGTATACTCTTATACAGTTCAAGTTACTCAAAGCACAGGATGTGCAGCAGTATCCTTACCATTTGAGGTAACGGTTAATGCAGCACCTATGGCTAATGTAATTATTACTGAAGATCAAATCTGTGCAGGTGGTTCATTCGAAGTAACCGCACAGGTTAATGATTGGAATATTAATAACTTAACTTACGCATGGACAGCTAACGGAGCCGCTATCGCTAATACGACAGCCTCCTTTACTACCACAGCGGATACTACTACAACGTATGTAGTAACTGTAACACAAACCACTTCCGGTTGTGTAGCAACCGGTCAAGGAACCGTTACGGTTAACACTCCAACTGTAGTAATGAACGCTATTGCTAATACGAACATTTGTGAAGGTGCTCAAGTAACCTTAGAAGCAGTAACTTCTAATGATGCTAACTTAGGCACTCCGACTTATCAATGGTTCGCTAACGGTCAAATTATACCGGGTGC
>DUOL01000200.1 GCA_012838875.1 Bacteroidales bacterium
AAAAGCGAGCTTGTAAGCTCTTTTTGCCGCCTTGCGACCCCACGGCTTGTGCCCGCGGACTTGTAACCGGGCGCCGACCCGTGAGCGACAGCGAACGGGACACGCCCAGATAAAAAATATAATTATTATTTTCCGTATCTTTGCACTCTTTTTTACGAAAGCTATTATTATTGAATTATGAAAAAAGCTGATTATATTTTTGAGACAAGTTGGGAGATTTGTAATAAAGTCGGCGGGATTCATACCGTACTCTCAACAAAGTCATTTACAGTCGTTAATAAATTTAAGGATAATTATATCTGTATCGGACCGGATTTGTCTATTGAAAATGGGAAAGCCGATGAATTTATTGAAGATTTCTCACTTTATAAAAATTGGAAAGCGGTTGCCTGGCAAGAGGGCTTGCGAATACGAATCGGTAGGTGGAATGTTAGCGGTAATCCGGTGGTTATTTTAGTCGATTTTACTCCTTTTTATGAGAAAAAAAATGAAATTCTGACGCAATTTTGGCTCAAATATAAACTTGATTCCATATCGGGACAGTGGGATTACGTTGAGCCTGCCCTGTTTGGCTATGCCGCAGGTAGAGTAATTGAGAGTTTTTATCAATTTTATTGTAATGCTCAAGATAATATTGTGGCTCATTTTCATGAATGGATGACCGGTACGGGGATTCTTCATTTGAATACTACTGCACCGCAAATTGCAACGGTTTTTACAACTCATGCTACCGTTCTCGGTAGAAGTATTGCCGGTAACGGCTTGCCACTTTACGAAAATATTGAACAGTACGACCCGTTGCTGACGGCATCTAAATTCAATGTGCAATCAAAATTTTCATTGGAATATCTTTCGGCTAATATTGCAGACGGCTATACAACGGTGAGCGAAATTACGAACAAAGAGTGTGTCGCTTTCTTTAAGAAACCGGCAGATGTTGTTACTATTAACGGATTTGAGAACAATTTTGTTCCGAAGGACGAGCTATATGATGAAAAACGAGCTGTCGCCAGAAAACGATTAAAACAGGTGGCGTCTGCACTATTGCAACAACCCATTAGCGAGAATCCGCTTTTTGTAATTAATAGCGGAAGATATGAATTTAAAAATAAAGGAATTGATGTTTTTATTCGGGCGTTAGCGGAATTGCAAAAACGAGAGATAGATAGGGAAATTATTGCTTTCCTTGCCATTCCTGCCGGCACAAGCGGTATGCGTGAAGAGTTAATCGAAAAAATTAATAATAAAGTCGTTTACACCGATAGTAATAATGCCGTTCTAAGAGATTATGCTACGCATCCGCTCCACGCACCAAACGATGACCCGATTATTAAAGAATTAAATCGTCTTAACATTGATAATTCACCCGAAAGTAAAGTGAAGGTTATCTTTATTCCGGTCTATTTGAACGGACACGACGGGATTTTCAATTTAACATATTACGACCTGCTTATAGGTTTTGATTTATCCGTATTCCCGTCATACTATGAACCTTGGGGTTATACGCCGTTAGAGAGTGTTGCGTTCGGTATTCCTACGATTACTACTTCACTTGCCGGGTTCGGCATGTGGGTGAAGAACAACTTTGGAAATCAGAAAAGTGCTTGGGTGATACATCGGAGTGATTATAATGATGAACAAGTTTGCTTTGAACTCGCTCGTGCCATTTCTTACTTTGCCGAATGTACGCCAGACGAGGTAAAGGAGAATAAAATTAAGGCGTTCGAGATTGCTAAAGAGGCGTTGTGGGAAAAATTATATGCCAATTATTTAAAAGTTTATGATATTGCTATTACCAAAGCCAATTTACGGTTTGAGCTTTTTAAAGATAAAACGTCAAAAATTGATTTAATCGCAACGAAAATTAAAAAGCCGGAGCCGAAGTGGAAGCGAGTTACCGTTAAATCTTATTTGACCGAGAATCTCAAAAAGTTAGAAGAGCTGGCTTATAATTTGTGGTGGAGTTGGAACTATCAGGCACGTGAACTTTTTATGGAAATCGCCGGTCCGAAACGGTGGACCGAACTGGAAGAAAATCCGATTCATGTGTTACAAGTTCTTCCCCTTGATGTGATTCAGCGGTTTAACAACGATGCCGCTTTTATCAAAAAATTGGATGCCGTCTATGACGAGTTTCAGGAGTATATGAGTAAAAAGCAACCGAATGACCACGACCAAGTCGCTTATTTCAGCATGGAGTTCGGTATTACCAATGAATTAAAGATATTTTCGGGCGGTTTGGGTATGTTAGCGGGCGACTATCTCAAAGAAGCCAGCGACTCGAATGTGAATATGATTGCTGTCGGCTTGTTGTATCGTTCCGGTTATTTTGCACAACAAATTTCACAGTTGGGAGATCAAATCAATCACTATCCGAATCAAAGTTTCTCAAAACTGCCGATGACTCCCATCAGAGATGAAAACGGCAATTTTGCTAAGGTTAGCGTTGCCCTGCCCGGCCGTAATCTCTATGCTCGAATTTGGCAAGTTGATATAGGCAGGGTTTCTCTCTACCTTTTGGATACCGATTTCAATGAAAATTCCCCCGAAGATAGAAAAACAACCTACAATTTATATGGTGGAGATATTGAAAACAGGTTAAAACAGGAATTTTTGCTCGGTATCGGCGGCATAAGAATGCTACGGTTACTTAATATAAAACCCACGATTTATCATTTGAACGAAGGACATGCCGCATTTCTATCCTTAGAACGGCTACGCAATATTATGGAAGATTATCACTTACCTCTTTCCGTTGCTATGGAAGTTGTAAAATCATCTTCGCTCTACACGACTCACACTGCTGTCCCCGCCGGACATGATGCTTTTAGCGAAGATCTTATGCGTATCTATTTTGCGTCTTACCCTGAAAAATATCATATCTCTTGGGAGGAATTTATGGCGTTCGGACGAAAAGATGTCGAAAATGTCCACGATAAATTTTCAATGAGCATTTTAGCTTGTAAATTATCTCAAGAAATTAACGGAGTTAGTAAAATTCACGGACGCGTTACCCGCGAAATGTTCTCCTATCTTTACGATGGTCACTTTTCCGAAGAACTTCATATCGGCTACGTTACCAACGGCGTGCATTATCCGACTTGGGCACACAAAAAGTGGCAAATTTTACATAAAAAAGTGTTCGGCAATCAATTTATTACCTCTCAATCCGATTCTAAGAATTGGAAAAAAATCCCTACCGTTGACAAAGAGAAAATTTGGGACATTCGAAATGAACTTCGTAAAGAGTTGATTGATAATGTGAAAATATTGCTTGAGCAACAGATGAGACGCAGAAATGAATCGCCGACATTGATAGTTCAAACGCTAAAATCGCTCCGTAGTGATGTTTTAACCATTGGGTTTGCCCGCCGCTTTGCGACTTATAAAAGGGCGCACCTGCTCTTTATGAATGAGGAGCGACTACGCACGCTCGTCAATAATCCGACCCAACCAATGCAGTTTATTTTTGCCGGTAAAGCACACCCGCATGACAAAGCAGGTCAAGATTTGATAAAGAAAATAATTGAATTTTCGAGAAAGCCCTGTTTCATCGGAAAGATAATTTTCCTTGAAAATTACGATATGATTATCGCAAAGAAACTTGTTTCCGGTTGTGATGTTTGGTTAAATACGCCGACACGTCCGATGGAGGCTTCGGGTACAAGCGGCGAAAAAGCGGTTATGAATGGAGTACTCAATTTTAGTGTGTTGGACGGCTGGTGGGCGGAAGGATACGTACAAGGTGCCGGGTGGGCACTTAGCGAACATGCGACCTATCAAAATCACGGTCTCCAAGATGAATTAGACGCCGCTACGCTCTACGCCGTTTTTGAGGAGCAAATCGCCCCCATATTTTATGATAGAAATGACGAAGACGTTCCCGAAAAATGGGTGGAAATGATAAAACAAAATTTTGCCCGTATCGCTCCACACTATACAATGGAACGACAATTGAAAGATTATTACCGAAAATTTTATAATAAACTATTCAAACGTAAGGAGTTACTAATAGAAAATGACTTTGAAAGGGCTAAACAGTTGGTGCGGTGGAAAGAGAGAGTAATTACGGCTTGGGACAACATTCAAGTGGTGGAAATTGTGAAACCGCCGATGGTTGAAGATAATACGTTCTTCCTTGGTACGACCTTGCATACCTACGTTAAATTGAAACTTGGAAATTTACACCCGGAAGATATCAAAATGGAGTATATCTTTACGAATAGAAACGAGGAGACGGTGAACTTACAAGGGAAATTTGCGTTTGAGTATGTTGAGACATCGAATGGCATTGCAACGTTCCATAATCAAATACATGCTAAATTTTCCGGCGTGTGGAATTGTGCCATACGTATTATCCCTGCTCATCCGTTATTGCCTCACGATATGGATTTTAATTTAGTAACTTGGTTGTAACATTTTATCCAATTTTATAATAAAAGTAATGGAATTATCAGAACAAGAAATTATTAGAAGAAAAAAATTAGAGGATTTTATCAATTTAGGGATAAATCCTTATCCTGCTGAGCTTTATGAGGTTACAGTAACTTCAAAAGAGATTCGCGATAATTTTAAAACTTCTCCCGAAAAATTTCAGGACGTCAGCATAGCCGGTAGAATTATGAAACAGCGAATTATGGGAGCGGTTTCTTTCTACGAGTTGCAAGATGCTCACGGGACAATTCAAATCTATGCGAAACGAGACGAAATCTGTCCTACGGAAGATAAAACAGCATATAACCAAGTTTTTAAAAAACTAGATATTGGAGATATTATTGGCGTCAAAGGATTTGTTTTTATAACGCAAATGGGTGAAATCAGCATACACGTTAAAGAGTTTACCTTATTGTGCAAGTCGTTGCGTCCGTTGCCTATTGTAAAGGAGAAAGACGGAGAAGTGTACGATGCCTTTCACGACCCCGAACAACGTTATCGCCAAAGATATTTGGATTTAATCGTTAATCCTTCTATAAAGGAGACCTTTATTAAAAGAACGCAGTTGGTGAATACGATACGTAATTTCTTAAATGAAAGAGGCTACTTAGAGGTTGAAACACCTATTTTACAACCTCTTTACGGTGGAGCAGCCGCACGTCCGTTCAAAACATTTCACAATAAATTAGATACTACGCTCTATCTCCGAATTGCCAATGAGTTGTACCTTAAAAGACTTATTGTCGGCGGTTTTGACGGAGTTTATGAGTTTTCTAAAGATTTTCGCAACGAAGGCATGAGCCGTTTTCATAATCCCGAGTTTACGCAAATGGAACTCTATGTCGCCTATAAAGACTATGAATGGATGATGAATTTAGTAGAAGAGATGGTTGAAACGGTGGCTTTGGCACTGCACAATACAACCAAAATCCAGGTAGGAGATAATTTGATAGATTTTAAAAGACCTTGGAAACGGTACACGATGTACGAAGCAATAGAACATTTCACCGGAACCGATATTTCACAAATGAACGAAGAAGAACTAAAACTGTTTGCTAAGAAAGTAGGAGTTGCCGTTGACAATTCGATGGGAAAAGGAAAATTAATTGATGAGATTTTCGGCGAAACTTGCGAAGCAAAATTAATCCAACCGACTTTTATTTACGACTATCCCTTAGAAACTTCGCCGTTAACCAAAAAGCATCGCTCAAAACCCAATATTACAGAACGTTTTGAGGCTATTTGCAATGGCAAAGAGCTTTGTAACGCCTATTCGGAATTAAACGACCCAATTGACCAACGCAGACGCTTTGAAGAACAATTGGAGTTAGGGAAACGCGGAGATACGGAATCAATGGTTTTAGACGAGGATTTCTTACGTGCACTGGAATTTGGTATGCCCCCGACCGCCGGATTGGGAATCGGAATTGATAGATTGACCATGATTATGACTAATTCTCCATCTATCCAAGACGTGCTCTTCTTCCCCCAAATGCGACCGGAGAAAAAAGTTGAAAAAGAAGACACACAAGATACACAGAGGAAAAATAACCCTTTAACCCAAAAAAGGAATTTTTAGAATAGAAGAAATTTATTAAACTTTAAATTTATTAAACTCTAACTACTACTTGAGTCGTAGTTCTATCCTTTTGCTCAACATAAATTTTTCTATTCCTAACAACTTTATCTACAATATCGTCCGTGTAATGTCGCACAGTGATAAGTTCAACATTTTCGTTGTATTTGATTTTATATTTATCCGTTAATTCCTCAATTGCCAACGCAACACGTTGTGGTATGTTGTCAACACAAATTGAAAAACTTAAAGCAGAGTTTTGCATAATATTGATTTTCAATTTATATTTAGACAATATCGAAAATATTTCATTCAAATTTTGAACTGCGATAAAA
>DUOL01000201.1 GCA_012838875.1 Bacteroidales bacterium
TGGAAGAGATTTTTACTAATTCCGAGTTCAAGCAGTCATTCCAGTTGTTAGCCTATAGTTTTCTCTATCATTTTGACCAATCCGACTATTCCCCAAAGAAGTCTTCGCTATATCGTTGTGGCATAGTTAGTTTGCAGTCATTGATGAAAAATTCGGATTACATTCACTATCTTCAATTTAATTCGGCTTCCAAGACCAAAAGTTCGGATATTGACGAGGAGACTATCCGTTTGTTCGAGCAGAAGTTGAAGCAATTACTCCAAACTATCTTGAATACGCAAACCAATTTCTCTCAGACTGCGAATAGTAACAATTGTAAGTTTTGTGATTATAAATTGCTTTGTAAAAGGTAAATAGTTATTTCTCTTGCCTTTCAGTGCGATAATAATAATGATATTTTTAATTTTTATTAGGGCGTGTCCCCTCGCTACGCTCGGGGTCGGTGCCCGGTTCCAAGTCCGCGGGTACAAGCCGTGGGGACGCAAGCGGCAAAAAGAGCTTACAAGCTCGCTTTTTTGCCGCCGCGTCCCCAGCGGCTTCTGCCCTTGCGGGCTTTCCACCTAAGCGCCTCACGCAACCCGGCGGAAAATTATTTCTCAACTCTTATTCTTGCGTCTACAGCGGTAATAGAAGTGGGTGTCCCCAATAAAGGATTGAGGTCCATTTCTGCGATTTCAGGTGCCGCCGCTACTAAAGCAGAAACTCTGGCGACCGCATCGGCGAAAAGCTCCTCATTCACAGGCTGTTGCCCTCTCGCACCTTGAATAATCTTGTATCCTTTAAGTTGTCTAATCAATTCTAACGCTTCTTGTTGATTTACAGGAGCTAAAGCGGCTTTTACATCTTTTAACACCTCAACAAAAATGCCCCCTAAACCAAAGAGCACCTGATGCCCAAACGTTTTCTCGCGGGAAGCCCCAATAAATACCTCCGTTCCGAACAACATCGGATAAATCTCTACCGCATACGTTTCGGGAATCTTAATTAATCGGTTAAACTCTTTAACTACACTTTCTACATTTTTTACATTTAATACAACGCCCCCCACATCCGATTTGTGTAACGGTCCCACGACTTTCATCACTAACGGGAATCCTACCTTTTTAGCAAATTTAACAGCCTCTTCCTCGGTCGAAACCTCAATCTCTTTTTTGCGGTCAATGCCTACGGCATCAAGAAGCAGTTGTATATTGTGCAATGACAAATAACCGTTTTCGCAATGGTCAATTACTTCACGAATCTGTTTAGTGTTAACTTCTGGTAATGAGGGAGTTAGCGGCTGAGGTTTCGGAGTATTTTTAATTTTGGCTAATGCTTGTCCAAAAACGCACTCTTCGGGAAAATTGATTCTCTTTTTACGGTGAATAAAATCTTCAATTTCATCTTTTACGTTGATAATAGAGGGGAGAATAGGGAAGATAGGTTTTTTACAAGTTTTCATCTTTTCATCTAAAACATCATAGACGTCCCAATTGGGGAATAGACCGGGAGAGCCAAAAATAACTGCTATTGCGTCAATATTGTCGAAATCATTTTCGCATGCGTCAATGATGAAACCTAATTGTTCAGCGGTGCCCGTTGCTAAAAAGTCGATAGGATTGGCAACGGACGACCCTGCGAAGAGTTTACTTTTCAATCTTTCGGCGGCTTCTCCTTCAATATGAGGCACTTCGAGTCCATTATTGGAGAGTGTGTCGGTCAGCATCACGGCAGGTCCTCCGGCATGCGTGATAATGGCAATATTTTTTCCTTTTACTTCCGGGTGCATAAAGATAGCACATACAGTCGTCAGCTCTTCGCGATTGTGGCAGCGCACAATCCCTGCTTTTCGGAAAAGTGCTTCAACGGCAATGTCGGAAGTGGCTAATGCGCCGGTGTGCGATGAGGCTGCACGGCTTCCCGCCTTTGACCCGCCCGACTTAATAGCTGCAATTCTACAACCTTTATTATAAAGATTTGTGGCATGATATAGCAATTTCGGCGGATTTTTTATATTTTCCATGTAAAGCATAATCACGCGCGAGCTTGTGGCTTCATCAAAAGTTTTATCGAGATGTTCTAAAACCTCTTCAATTCCTATTTGTGCTGAATTTCCCACTGCCCAAACACTATTGAAAGAGAGCCCGTTAGTGATACCGTACTCCTTAATAAATACTGCCGTAGCCCCCGAACCGGTGATAAAATCAATTCCTTTTTCACTTGCCGGTGGAATTGGTGTGTCAAAAGCGCCGCAATAGTTCTTATTCCAAAAACCCGTACAATTCGGACCAATCAAACTGCCGTTAACGGCGTTGATAGTGTCTACAATCTCTTTTTCTAATAAAGCGCCTTCGGCATTTTCTTCGGAAAAACCGGCAGAAAGAATAATAAAACCTCGTGTCTCTTTCTGTTCTGCCAGCACTTTCACGGCGTGCGGGCAATATTTTGCTGCAATGGCAATAATCGCACAATCAACCTGAGGCAAATCTTCAACCTGTTGGTAACATTTAATACTTTGTACAACGCTCTCTTTGGGATTAACAGCGTATACTTCGCCGTCAAAGCCGCTTTCGAGTAAATTTTTTAAAACTTTGCCACCCGGTTTTTGAACATTTTGGGAAGCTCCAATTACGGCAATACTTTTGGGATTTAATAATTTTTGGTGTATCATAAAAATATTATTTATTGAATTTGAAAATCAGGAAAATCATTTAAAAATGTAATTTTTTCAGTATCAAAATCGATAGCAAAAAAGAGATGTTGCTCTCCGTTTGTTACTCCGATAACGGGAGCACGTAATGTTTTATTATAGCGTCCGACTTGCTCCACAACTTTCTGAGAAATAGCCACCTCAGGGGCTTTGCACTCAACTACTAACATGATTTCGCCTTGTCGGTTGTGAACGACAATGTCGTAACGTTGGGCAATGTTGTTTACGCAAATTTTTCTCTCAACAGATATAAAGGAAACGGGAATTTTTTTTTCTTGAATCATAAATTGAATGAAAAGCTGACGTACACGTTCCTCTTCGGTTAACAATATCCACTTTTTCCGAATGGTATCGAAGATTTCTATATTCCCATCTACAATCCGCTGTTTTAACATACCTTTTTATCAATTATCGGCTAATAATTCTTCATTAAGCATCTGTTCCAATACAATCGGAGAGATGTTTTGGACAATTTCTCCATTTTTACAGAAAGAGATTTGCCCTGTTTGTTCGGAAACGATAACAGCTATTGCGTCTGTAAGAGTGGTTGAGCCGATAGCGGAACGGTGTCTTAAACCTAATCCGGATGGAATTTTATCATCTTTAGAAACGGGAAGAATGCAACGTGCTGCTGCAATTTTATGATTCTCTATAATTAAAGCTCCGTCATGTAAGGGGCTGTTTTTAAAAAAAATATTTTCAATTAAGTCGCGTGAAACGATAGCGTCAATACGTTCGCCGGTTTCGATAATATCCTTTAGCGGGGTTTTTCTTGCAAAAACGATTAAAGCTCCTGTTCTACTGTTTGACATACGCCGGCAAGCTCTAACGACAGCGGAAATCTCCTCTTTGTAGTGGGCGACAGCGGGTTTTTTGTAGAATTTTCCGCTAAGCATTTTTATAAATTTATTATTCCCAAAATAGAGAAGGAACTTTCTAATTTCCGGCTGAAAGACGATGATCAAAGCAATGACGCCGACACTAATAACTTGCCCCAATATTTGCGACACTAAAACGAGTTGGAAAACAGTGGTTAACTTCCAAATGATATAAATGATTACGATAGCCCACAAAATCCTTAATGCTGCCGTCCCTTTCAGTAAATAGTAGAGCTCAAAAAGAATAATCGCGACTAACAGAATATCTATTAAATCTGTAATGGTAAATTTAATAAAACTGAAAGTTGCTAATAGTGTTAAATGCATTTTGTAAAATTGACGAAATTAGATATTTTTCTGCAAATACTCGGCACACTCTTCAAAAGTTTTAAAAGTATTTTCTCTTGGAATTAAATCAGGTATAATATTCATTGTCTCAAGCATATAGAGCGGCTGAGGTTGGATTATAGTCATAAGCACTTTAATTCCTCGACTTTGTAAATCTTTAATAGCTGTTTCCATAGCGTAAAGCCCTGATTGATCCATAAAAGGAACTAATCGCATTCTGATAATTACAATTTTTGCGTTTGAGGGAATGCTATCCATAATTTCTTGAAACCCTGTGATTGAGCCAAAGAAGATAGGACCGTTGAGACGTTGAATGTAAATTTTTTTCCTTGTCTCTTCCGATAGTGTTTTTTCATCTTCCCACGGTAACTCTTTGTCAAATTTTGTAATTTCACTTGACTGATAGCGGCTTTCTACTAAATCACTTGCACGTTTCATGAATAATACGCTGGCTATAACCATCCCTATTCCTACGGCGATTAATAAATCAACAAAAACAGTGAGAAGCAGTACTGTTATTAAGACAACAGCGTCGGCGCGTGGTATTTTTAAAAGGTCTTTGAGCCCCTTATAATCAATAATTCCAATCCCTACTGTGATTAAGATTCCCGCTAAAACGGAAAGCGGTACGTATTTAACATAGCGTCCTAAACCTAATAGAATAATAAGAAGAAAAAGAGCATGTACCATTCCTGAGATTCTTGTTTTCCCACCGGTTCTCATATTAACAAACGTTCTCATTGTTGCTCCCGCACCGGCTATACCTGAAAACATGCCTGCAAAAAAGTTCCCGATACCCTGTCCGACAAGCTCTTTATTGCTATTATGTTTAGTTTTAGTAACATTATCAACAACTACAGATGTTAAAAGAGTATCGACAGATCCCAATCCTGCTAAAGTAAGAGCAGGAATAAATGACATTTTAAAAACGGCAAACCAATTAATATTTTCAAAGAAAGCTCCGTGAGTGACGAAAAAAGGAAGTGGAATACTTGATGGAATTTCTCCGATAGTTTTATCAAAATCTTTAAAAAGTAGAGAAATCAGTGTAACGACTATTAAAGCAATTAATGTTGAGGGTATCTTTTTAGTAATTAATGGGAATAAATAGATAATGAGAATAGTAGCTAATCCCAAAATAAGTGCATAGATATCAAAATGAGCAATTTTACTTGGGAATTGAGTAATCATATCAATAATTAAAACGGGAGATTTTACTCCTAATAAGGGGTATAGTTGTTGGACAATAATAATAATACCAATCCCACTCATAAACCCTGATAAAACAGGGTAGGGGATGTAGCGAATATATTTTCCAAGTTTTATTATTCCAAATAATATTTGAAACAAACCACACAACATGCCGGTAATGGAAAGTATAATTAAAACTTCCGAAATACTACATGAACTAGATGATGCCCAAATTCCGGAAATTAGTGTTGCTGTTATAACGGTCATAGGACCGGTAGGACCACTAACTTGTGGGTCGGTTCCACCAAAAAGTGCGGCAAAGAAACCTACCATAATTGCTCCTACTAAACCGGCTAAGGCTCCGACTGCTCCAATGTTAGCGACATCTTGAGAGTCGATAGAACCAAAGGCTTGTAATCCAAA
>DUOL01000202.1 GCA_012838875.1 Bacteroidales bacterium
AATGTCATTAAGATTAGTTTCTATTTCCCTCCCGTCCG
Organism: Bacteroidales bacterium; assembly: GCA_012838875.1. Classification (GTDB taxonomy): domain Bacteria; phylum Bacteroidota; class Bacteroidia; order Bacteroidales; family WCHB1-69; genus DUOL01. The sequence continues at coordinate 39 of DUOL01000202.1, forward strand.
GATCTCCCAAAATTACCGGATTATTCGCACAATAGGCATAGGGAGTTAAGTTCGGGTATTTGTCGCTTAGTGGGTCTATGCTAAGCCAGATGCTTAGGTCAGGGTAGTAGAAGTAACGGGGCGTTTCCATAATCTTTGAGGATTGATATGGCAAAGGTAAATAAAAAAATGAAAGAAAATACCAACAATTAAACAATTCTCATTTCTTAATTTTTATTATGTCACCCCTTCGGGGTTCACTTTTTATTTTCCACTCTCAACCTTTAACTTGTTGAACAAAAGGAATTTAGAAAAAAACTCTTCGATTTAGCAAACATGGTTGATAATGTTTTCTATAGTTTCATTGTACAGAAAAATAAACTTTGAGCATTGCCACGAAGCACGTGCGTTAGCCCGGCAAAAAGCAGAGGCGGTCGTGCTGTGAATGGCAATCTGCTTAGCGGTTCTTGTAAAACCGCTTGTCGTTAGCATTTCCTCCTACGAAAGTGGGAGGAAATGCGTTGTTTTATTAGAACCGCTTAGCCGATTGGCAGAGCGGGCGGCATTCTTTTTGCCTTGATTTTTTGGTACTTTTGTATCAAGACAAAAGTGCGATATGACTTATACATTTTTTTTACACAAAAAATAAACTAAAGATTTTCAATTAGTTATGATTTTGTTTTAGTGTATTTATCGCACCGAAAGGTATAAGTCAGAAGAAAATAAATGAAAAATTACAAAAAGGAGGCATGAAACATAACAGAAAATTCGTAACTTTGTAAAAAAAAGAATAATGAATAAATGGACTAATTTAAGCATAAAATACGCAAATCAAAGAATTACAATATAATGAGTGCATTGGTTTTACGTGAATTTTTGTATCAAATTTAACCCATGAAAAGTATTTTAATACATGCAGATAACATTAGGGGACTCAACTACCTTTTAAGCCAAAAAAAATTAAAAGGCAAAATTGATTTAATATATATTGACCCTCCTTTCGCAACAGGTGGGAATTTTACAATTACAGACGGCAGAGCAAACACCATAAGTAATTCTAAAAAAGGAAATATTGCTTATTCAGATACATTAAAAGGAACGGATTTTATTGAGTTTTTGAGAAAGCGCCTTGTATTACTCAAAGAATTATTATCTGAACAAGGTTCTATATATTTGCATATTGATTACAAAATTGGTCATTATGTAAAAGTTATGATGGATGAAGTTTTCGGCATAGAAAATTTCAAAAATGATATAACAAGAATTAAATGTAACCCTAAAAATTTTGACAGAATTGGTTATGGAAACATAAAGGATTTAATTTTATTCTATTCAAAAACTACAACCCCAATTTGGAATGAACCGAGAGAAAAATACACTGAAAAAGATTTTGAAAAATTATTTCCTAAAAAGGATAAACAAGGCAGAAGATATGCTACTGTTCCAATTCATGCACCAGGTGAAACGGAAAACGGAAAATCAAGTCAGCCTTTTAAAGGAATATTACCTCCAAAAGGAAGGCACTGGAGAGTTAATATTGAAACATTGGAACAATGGGACAAAGAAGGATTAATAGAATGGTCATCAACAGGTAATCCTAGAAAAATTATATTTGCTGATGAACGAGAAGGTAAAAGAGTACAGGATATTTGGGAGTACAAAGACCCACAATATCCCACTTATCCAACAGAAAAAAATGCAGATATGCTTGATTTAATTGTAAGAACATCTTCAAACGAAAACAGCATAGTTTTAGATTGTTTTTGCGGTTCGGGAACAACTCTAAAATCGGCACAAATTAATAACCGAAAATGGATTGGGATTGACCAATCTGAACATGCGATTAAAGCCACAATTGATAAACTTGGAACAATTGAAGGAAACCTTTTTGTTGCTAAACCTGATTACCAATTTATAGAACTGACTGACACATTTTCAAATTGTCAACAAAAACTTAATACAAATAAACAAGAAGTGCTAATTTGACGGGTGTTTCGATTGCTTAATTATGATAGTTTCACACTTGAAAATCATCAGGATTAACGAAAGTAATCAATAATTTTTGGATTAGAAATAAAAGAATTGTAGCTAGGGTTTCTTTTTTTATTATTTTTCATACCTTAAAGCCCATCTTTTTTTGATTTAGTTTAAGAATTAGGTATATTATTCTATCTATTTTTCCTTTCTTCAATTCTTTAGTTTTGGAATGAATTTTAATAATTCCGAAGAATATCTTGCATATTAAATAATTTACATTTTTATTTTTTAGTGGATTTGTTTTTCCTTGATTAAGCTTATTGCTGCAATTTTTAAAATCTTTAAAAAATCAAAACATAAATAAAAATCCGATAACTTCTCACTCGTCTCTTTTAATTTTATTTAAAATGCTTTAAATGAACAGTTTTGGCGTGCGTGAGGGCGCAGGTGGAAAGCCCGCAAGGGCGGAAGCCGCTGGGGACGCGGCGGCAAAAAAGCGAGCTTGTAAGCTCTTTTTGCCGCCTTGCGACCCCACGGCTTGTGCCCGCGGACTTGGAAC
>DUOL01000004.1 GCA_012838875.1 Bacteroidales bacterium
GCTAAGCAAGAGTGTCCGCCTTTACGTATTCCGAAGCAATTGGAAAGGAAATCTCCATTTATGGAGCATAAAATTTTTAATAGTTTTCATTCTGAAACAGCGATGATGCGTTACATGAAGAAATTGGAAATCAAAGATTTGTCTCTTAATCGGGCGATGATTCCCCTTGGTTCGTGTACGATGAAGTTAAATGCCGCCGCTGAAATGCTTCCACTTAGTTGGGCGACTGCTACGGCAATCCACCCGTTTGCTCCGGACGAGCAGACGGAAGGATATCGTTCCTTGATAGCCGAAATGGAGAAGTGGTTATGCACCATTACAGGATTTAAGGCGATATCTTTCCAGCCGAATTCAGGTGCTGCGGGAGAATATGCAGGCATTATAACAATTCGCAATTATCATCAAGCAATAGGAGAGGGGCATCGCAATATTTGCCTTATTCCGGCTTCGGCACACGGAACAAACCCTGCGTCTTCCGTAAAAGCAGGAAATAAAATCGTTGTCGTTAAATCTACCGAAAATGGTGAAGTAGATGTGGAGGACTTGAAAAATAAGGCGGAAGAGCACAAAGATAATTTAGCGTGTTTAATGATTACTTATCCTTCCACTCATGGCGTTTTTGAAGAGAGAATACTTGAGATTATAAAAATTATTCACGACAATGGCGGGCAAGTTTACATGGACGGAGCTAATATGAATGCTCAAGTTGGGCTCACCTCGCCGGGCTTGATGGGAGCGGACGTTTGCCATTTGAATTTACATAAAACGTTTGCAATGCCGCACGGTGGCGGCGGACCGGGCGTAGGACCTATTGGCGTGGCTGAACATTTAGTGGATTTCTTGCCGAATCATGTTATGAAAAATGTGGGCGGTCGTCAGGGCAGCCAGGTGGCCAGCGCTCCTTACGGAAGTGCTTATTTATTGCCGATAACCTATGGATATTTGAAAATGTTGGGAGGGGAAGGACTTACGGAAGCAACCCGTTGTGCGATTTTGAATGCTAATTATATAAGGAAAAGGTTGGAAAATCATTATAAAATCTTGTATACCGGGGAAAATGGTATGTGTGCCCATGAAATGATATTGGATTGTAATGAATTTGATAAATCGGCAGGCGTGCAAGCCGGCGATATTGCTAAAAGATTGATGGATTACGGCTTTCATGCTCCGACCGTGGCGTTTCCGGTACATGGAACGTTAATGGTGGAGCCCACGGAAAGTGAGCCGCTTGAAGAGCTTGATAGATTATGTGATGCCTTAATAGCCATTCGTGAGGAGATTCGTGAAATTGAAATCGGAAAAGCAGATCGAGTTGAGAATGTTATTAAAAAAGCGCCGCATACGATGGGCGTGGTTACCGCCGAAGATTGGCGTAGACCCTATTCACGTCAAAAGGCGGCATTCCCGTTGCCTCACGACGATAAATATTGGCCTACTGTCAGCCGAATTGATGATGCTTTCGGAGATAGAAATTTGGTTTGTTGCCTGAGCGATTAGGGGTTGCGGGCTCACGCAGTTTCAAATGGAAAATGGAGAGTGGAAAGTTTTCTGACTTGAACAAAAAGCCCTATTTTGTGCGACAGGAATCCGTATCTTCCTGTAAATCAATTCTTTGAAAATTATGATTGGGAAAAAGAGGTGTGTTTTACTAGTTGTTTATATAGCATTGCAAGAAGGTGCGGAAAAGAGATTTTTTTAAATTTTTCATTATGAACTTAATTCATTCCCAAAATATCCAAAATTTTCATCAATAACTAGTCTTCTATCCAAAAATACGTTACTCATTTCACAGCTTGTGTCAGGAACAAGCGTACAAGAATGACAAGCGGCTAAATTTAATAGTGCAATTCCTTGTCCTTCACTTTCATAGCAAATAGGGTCGAGCGAGCAATTTTTAGCACGTTTTAGTGCGCTTTTAATTATTTTTTGTAGTTTATTTAGATTATAGCATAATTTTGTTAAACCACCTAAATATCCATCACTTCCATCGTACGCAGAAATAAGGAAACCATTCATTGTGTCACTTACATATAATCTTTCTTGTAATGATGACATTGGGTAACCGCTTACATACTCAAGCTCTCTAATCAATAAATGAGCAAGCGTATGTATTAAAATTGTTCGTGCGGTAAGTTTTCCTGCTTCAATTTTGTGAAATTGCCAATCGGAATTTTTTGCGTTTTCTTGAATTGTAGATATTCTTTTCTCAATCTCTTCTTTACTTTCCCATTCTTTTAATATTTCTTCGTCCAAAACAAATAAAATACCTTCTCCGTAATTTTCAATGGCAGGTAATAAACGGGTTTTGAAACTATTCTTTGAAATAGATTGTCGTTTAATTTGATATTCATATCCATTATCGTTAATCAAAATACTGTCGGTGTCAATGGGGGTATTTCGAGTAAAAGACGTTTGAACTGTGATTTTTTTCAAGCGGTCTATTTTTACTAACTTTTCAAAGCCATAAAGTGTACTTTTTACGTCGATTTGGCTAAACCGAATGGTTTTATCGTCAGGTTCTGATTTATTGAGAAAATAATCATATTCGGCTTTTCGATAAATAATATCAGGCACATAATTTCTTTCTGCATTATCTAAATATTGGTTTATAAGTCCTATATCAATATTTTTTCGGGTTGCATATCTTTCTATGTCTCTTTGTTCAAAATCTTCTTGATTTACTATTTCATCAATATCTATGCGGATTTCTTTTGTAAGTTGTAAAATTTGTTTTTCAGGTATCCACAAACTACTCAAAGTATTAGCATAATATACGCTGTTGCTTGTTTTAATTTTTACAGACATCCTTTTGTCACAATTTTCTTTTGAGGGTTCCCCATTTATGTATCCATTCCAATATTTTAATCCGCTACATTTTTGAGTATAACTAAAAAGACCTTTTAATGTTGCAGATTTTTTGCAATTATTACATTTGATATGAATACCTGATAAATCAGTATTTTCTTGACTGATAATATATCTTAAATCGGGATTGTCACAACATTTTTTTTTAAAACCAATCTGGATTTTTGTTTCAGTTTCTTCTTCGTTTTCATGTGCTTTAATAATTTTTCTATTATTCCAAAATTCCCAAGGCAAATCATGAATATGCCCATTATCACAAGTTAAAACAAAACGCACTTGTTCCAAATGTTCTTCCTTACAATCAGGATTGAAACATCGCAAATCGAATTCTTTTCTACCTTCTCCCCAGTGTCTTTTCCAATCGTTAAAGTGCATATAGCGATGGCAGCGAGGACAATAAAACCATTTTGGAAAATAGTTTGCCTGTGGCTGTACCTGTACCTTGGTCTTCCACCCGTCTTCTTCTAAAGGAATTGAAACTAAATGTTTTAATTGGGGAAAACGAATGCGCAGACGATTTATTAACCGGTCGTCCAAAATGATATGCTTTTTAATTTCTTTGTCGTAATAGTTTGGATACCCCCAATTATCAAATGTCTCTATAATTATGGAAGCCTTGGGTGTGTCAATAACAGAACCTACTCCACCATAACTTGAAATAAGTTTGCTTCTTCCATGATTTATCTTTTCTGCCATAATTAAAAGTTTTTAATTTTAATACTTGTATTTGGTTCAACACTGCGCATCGATTGCATGCCAACAAGTTTGTCGTTAGCATTTTGTCGTTCTTGAATGGGTTTTAATAAATTTTTCTTTTTTTTTGTTTCGTACTTGCTACAATAAAAATATAAACCACCATCACGACTTGGTCGTGGGCTTGCTTGTATTTTGTATTCCCATTGTTGAATTAAATTGGCAATTTCAGCAATTAGAAGTTGTTTATCTTCATTGTCGGCAAAAGAATGTGTATTGGCAATACTGCTTAATTCGTTTAAAAGTTGTTGTTTATTACCATTTTCAAGCAAGAGGTAGGGGCTCTTATTGTCACTAAAATTTAATTTATGCCTAAAATAAGTAACTATTGCCGTGAAAAGCATTTTATCCAAAGCGTTTTCTGCAAAAGGTGTAACACTGATTGGCTCCACCTGTTTGTAAAATGTTTTATGAAATGGCACAAAGTCTTCAAAATAAGATAAATCTCTTGTATTATTGGGGTCAAAGATTGTAAACACAACACCTTCGTTTTCACGGGCGACACGACTACTTGCTTGAATATATTCTGCAGTATTAGGTGGCATACCATTCATTAACATAATACCTAGACGTTTTTCATCAAGCCCTACACTTATCATATTTGTTGCCAAAACTATATCAAAAGCTTGGTGTTTTTCTAAATTCCCATTGAAAGTAATATTTAATTTATCCAAATTCTTTTTTATTCTTTCATTAGGTATTCGACTTGTGAGTTCCAAATTTCTGTATGATAATTTGTTATAATTGTTATTGTATGGAGGTATATTCATCAAATACCGTACTTGTAATTGCTTGATTTCTGGTAATAACTCTGCTACAATTTTGTTAGAAAATCTCCCAATATGTTTTAAACTTTTGAAATAGGAGAGAATTGTCCAAAATTGGTCTACTTCTGTTTTATCCATGCTGTTTTTCCATAATTCTAATCGTGCAAAAAGCAAGGCGGCATTTAAACGAAGATTTGTCATTGTTTGCGTTTTGCCTGTCGGCAAAATACCAACGTAACGTCTTTTACTTTCAGACAAAGTTTTTGAAAAAAAGGTATTATCCGCATTTGTTGCGTTTTGTGGAAATATTTGTACAGTGCGATTGTACAAACCTTTCACCTGCTCCTCAACATTTTTAACAGTTGCCGTTGAAGCTATAATTTTTGGCTTTTGTGTTTTGGTTGTACAAAGCGATAAAATTATATTTTCAAACAATCCAACCAAACTACCCAATGGACCACTCAATAAATGCAACTCATCTTGTATTATAAGTTCAGGTTTGCGGTTGCTACTGTCTTTATTTTGTGAATTGAATAAACTTGTAGCCTCACCCTTCCATGCTAATTGCGCAAATTTATCTACCGTTGCAAATAGCATTGTAGGTGGATTATTGTAAATATCTTCATCGACTAATACTATTGGTAAACCGCCGTTTTGTTCTGAATAAGCACAGTTCGGATTCAAACAATAACTTGTTAAATGATTTTGTCGGTTGATTCTATGTCCAATAATTGGATTATTCTTTTCTTCAGTTCTTCCAATTATTTTTGTATTACACCATTGACAACTAGACAATTGAAATGGATTTATGGAATATTTTTTACTGTTTAGTCTTTCTTGTGTTTTATTAAGTTTATCTTTAGCGTCTTCGATTCTATTTGGAATTGTTGAATCTCCTACCCAAAAACCAATTGTAATTTTTTCACTTCCTAGATATGGTTGATTATTATTTCGGATGAATTCACATGCCAAAATTAATTTTGTAGCTCGTTCAAATTGCTGCGCAGAAAGCAAACGTAAGGTATAACGTATTATAATATTCACTCCACCGTAATTATTAGGGTATTGTAATCTTCGCCAAAAAATCAGAAATGCCGAAAGAGCTAAATATGCTTCTGTTTTTCCACCACCTGTTGGGAAATAGAGTAAGTCAACTAAATCTCTGTCTTCTGAATTTTCGTCAATGAATGATGGCAAACATTGAAGAATAAATGCTAATTGAAATGGTCGCCAAATCGGTATTTTATTTGCGTCAGGATAACCTTTTGTGGCATATTCTTGGTATGTGTATTGTGGAGAGTTAGTCCTTTCATATGCTTCAAAACCATCTTTTTGTTTGCTAAAATGCCATTGATTTTGAAACATTTGAAGATAAATTGCAGTATTGGCTAATTGGAAAGCACAAAAAGCATTATCATTTTTTGTTAACCATTCGATGCCGTTCTCCATTCGTTTTTGAATTGTTTTACATTTTTGGATATTTGATAGTGCTAATATTTTATCATTTTCGCTTAATTTATTGGCTTCTGTTTCTTCAGTTTCAATCCATTTTAAATAAGCATCTGATAACTTTTTGAGATTTGAAATGGTCGTATCTTTATCGTTATTAAATGATGATAATTTTTTAATTTCCAAATATTCTTTATCAAAGCCGTCTATATAAGTACTTTGACTTTTTACATTAAATTGTGGTAAAAAAGTGGAACTTACCCAAGACGGTGTTTTTGTATCATCCTCACAGTTTTCCCATGTACAGGCTGTATTGTGTCCTATACCATAGGATAGTTTTTCTCGATAAAGAAAATCCAACATCTTATCTTCGTCTGATTTGTAAGGATTGTTTTTGTAATCATTAAAAGGCTGTAGATGTGTTGTTTCTATTCTTATTTCCGTTTGGAACAGACACGTTTGATTTAAAGATTCTTTTGCAATAGAAAACTTCGTACGAGGAAATAATAAAGTATTTTCAATAAATACTTTAACTACATATTTACTGTTCGGTTGTTCATAAAGTTTGATATGTAAGTACAAATAATCTTTCAATGATTTATTTTTACTTTTCCACCATTGATCTCCATTTGCATTTGGCAATTCAGATAACAAAACTTTGTAATGTTGATTTTCTGCATTTTTTATGTCATCAATATTGATTGCCGTTTCTATTCTGTTATCGTATCGTTTGTACTTGTCTTTAAAAAATAATTTTGCGAGAGTTTTATATAATCCACTATCGCGATGGTCTTTACCAAGAGTATTTAAGCAACTGCTACGTCGTTGTTTTTCCTGTTTGGTTAGCTCCTTTGTTTGTTTAAGTATTTTTTTTTCACTGTCAAAAAATACAAATGCCTGTAACCCAAATTGTTTAAGCAAATCAACACTATTTCCTCCGTATTTAATTGCAATCTCTTTTGCTTTAGCCTTTTTATAGTTTCCGAATGAGAGGTCGATTTTCAATTCAGTACAATCCTTTGAAACTGCAAAGGAAATACCATATTGAGAAGGGAAAAATGTACTTGCTGAATATGCTATTTCTTTATTGTCTTCTGTACCTTCATTTATATTGCTCGTGTTGTCGCTATCCTCAATTTCTCTGCTATCTTCTTCTGCTATTTCTGACGGCGTTTCATCGTTCTCGTCGTCATCTTCCATAAAATCGCCAATAGCGGTCTGTTTTGGATATAAAATGCCTGAAAAATATCGCAATAAGGGTTTGTCTGCTATTACTTCATCTGAAAAATTTACTTTATCGGAACATTCAAACAAATCCGTTCCAGGACCAATGAGTTCTTTTTGAACTCTTGAAATTACTTTTTCTCTATTGCTCATCACCGACCTCCTCTTTATTTGTTATCGTTAATAGTGGCATATATTCATCAATAAATTTTTGTAAAGTTTCTTTTGTAAATTTCTTTTTTTGTAAAATATCACCAACAGTTTTATTTTTCAAAAATTGCTGTAATTCCTGTTTTACTCCTCTACCAAGAGCAATCATTGTACTGTTATATAATCTTTTTGATTTTTTGATTTGTTCATACAATAATTCTTTTCCTGCAACTTTTAATATTGCTCGCAAGTCAGTATTATACATTGGGAATTTTCGTTGCCCACGAAAATAAGCATCAACCGTTGCAGGCAGTACTCTTAATCCATTCTCTTTTAACTTTTGGTACAACTGTTCTCTATCTATTGTTTGTTGTTGTTCCGAATCTTTTAACGCATTTTGCCAGGCAGTTGCATGTTCATCAATCATTCCAAACTTATCAGGCTCTACTTCGACTGCAATTTGAAAAAGATTTTCTGCTAATTGTTCTTTTGGATAAATCCGAATTTTATTTCCAACAATTAATCGGTATGATTTAATTAGGTTGCCTTTGTCGTCAAAAACAGTTTCATTACTTTCCAATTCTATAACGCTATTGTTTGCTAAACTAATACGATAGATTATTTCCTCTTCTAAATCATCTAACAAACTATCACTTTCATCTTTATATCCATCGTAGGCAGTATTTGAGCGTTGTTCAAGTCGTTCAATGATTTGTTCTAATGTTGGACAGACTTTAACTTCTGGCTTAATGATTGGCTCGTACCTTACATTACAAATTTTATAACGTTCTTCACTTGTAAGTTCTGTTTCAAGTGATTTAGTATGATTTTGAAGTTGCTTATTATACAAGGCTTCTTCTGGTTGATACAACACTAATTTTACATCATTTTGTAAATTGTAGACAAAATTAAAGTCTTTTAATCCATTAAATGAATAAAAAACAATGGTTTTCTTTTCTGTCTCACAGTTTTTAATTCGTTTTTTAAGTTCCTTCTGTGTAATAAAATAGCAATTACTGTTCCTATTTCTCTTGAAAAATTCAATATTTTCTATATCAACCACAAATAACGTTTTTTTTGTCGTTTTTAATATAACATTCTTGAGTTTATTGAGTTTGAGATTATTATTTTTTAAGTATAAAATCAGATTTTTTAATGCCTCTTTCGGGTTATTATTTCCAAAATATTCATATTCATAACCACCCTCATTCCGTTCTAGTTCTTGATTGTATTTTAATCGCATTAGTAAATATTTAAATTGTTCTTCTTGCAAAGCATTTAGTGCTAATCGCAAAAAATAACCGTAGCTTTTTAATTTGATTGGCATTTTAAGAGAAGAAACATATAGCATACATTCTTCAAAGTGCTGTACTAATTGGTTTAATTTACAATCATTTATTGGGCTTATTTTTATGCTTTTATCCGCCTTTTCTTCTATGAAATCCATCTCTTCCTTTTGCCAATTCCATAGGTTAATACTTTCAATGTGTTGCACCTCATTTTCATTAGAAAGTACAATCAAATTGAAATTATATTTTGATTTATCCTGTATGATTTGCGAAATAGAATTTAAATCGGTATCACAAACAATGATAGTGTCAATAGTAATGTTTTTCTTCAAAACTTCTTCGTAACAAACCTCATATTTTGGAGTAACAAAAGCGATGCTGTCATCTATAGCCTCAATTGATTTGCGTATAGTTTGTTCTCCTTCTCGTGTATTTGGCAAATAAGTTGTCGGAATACAGTTTTTATTTTTTAAATTATTCCATGTGTTTTGTCCCGCAATGAAAACTATTTTTTTGGAAAAATGAGTAGGCAAAAAGCCAAATTTAGAATTATAAATTTCTTTAAAATAGTCATTATATTTTTGAATAGTACTACCTCTTGCACTTTGTTTAACTTGGATGAAATTTTTTTTCAACTGGTCGAAAGTTGAACTTATTTTAAAGTTAGTATTATCATTGTACTTACTCAAGGTATACATATTACCCTTTATTTCTTGAATAACATATATATTTCTACTACTTTCCTTTTTTCTTTTTAACTTATCACCAACTGAATAATCTGTGATATCAGCGTAGTTTCTGAAAATTTTCTTTGATAACTCCTCATACAGTAAATTTATTATTTCTTGCAAATAATATTCTTTTGGGAAATTAAAACGTATGTTTATCTTATCATAATTTTTCAAAATCAGCTTGGTAGTCAAGCCTATAATTTTCTTGGAATTACTCGAGATAGAGTATTTATTTATTAGTGAGTTGTAATATCTTTCGTTGAGCATATCCTTACTTATTTTTCACTTTAATTGCTTATAGTTTGTCTCTTACGTATTTTGTATTATACACAAATATTGCTATTTAGGTTATACATATTTGGTTAAATTAGCATTCCTTGAATAATAGAGCTACAAATTTACAAAATTTCCCTTAATCTACAATCCCATTAAAACAAAATTTTTTCCAGTCCATAAATAGATATTAAAATTCAGGAAAATCACTAAACTAACCCCTTTTGATAATAAATATTTACACTCATTTAAACAATGTTTCAGGATTTTTTTTTGAGTTGTCCTTTTGTATGGTTAAAATACTTAAATAAAATCATTACTAACTGAAAATTTATAGTTTATTTGAGTACCAAAAAGGGTACAAGTCAGGACTTTCCACTTTTAATTTATTCTTTAAAAAGTTTTGATATTTACTTGTTTTGCGTGAGGCGCTTAGGTGGAAAGCCCGCAAGGGCGGAAGCCGCTGGGGACGCGGCGGCAAAAAAGCGAGCTTGTAAGCTCTTTTTGCCGCCTTGCGACCCCACGGCTTGTGCCCGCGGACTTGGAA
>DUOL01000203.1 GCA_012838875.1 Bacteroidales bacterium
ATCCGCAGTGGCTTTTCTGCCGTTTTTTTTAAATTTAAAAGTATATTTTTCTTCCTTTGCTTACCCTTTTTTTTTCATCTTTTTTTAATTTTTGTTGATTGAGGTGATATTTTTTTATTGTTTTTTTAATTCTATTTTTTTGATTTTTTCACTTTTAGAAAAGAGTTTTATTTTTACATTTCTTTATTACAGCATGATGAGAGTTTATTTATTAACAATTTTTTTGTTAATAAATAAGTTTTAAAATAAGTATTTGTATTTTCAAATATTATCTACCTTTGTACAAAAATTAAATTTTACAGTTATGAAAAGAACTTTACTTATTTTACCTTTATTTTTATTGTGGATTGATGTTTTTTCTCAAAGCGCTTCTTTTTATACAAAATCTGCTTTATGGTTTCGGAGCAATGAATTAGATACTTCGGAAAAGCATTGGAAAAACATAGGAAAAGACAGTGTTTCTGCCGAATCGAAAGCATTTTGTTCTTTATCGGAAAAAGATATAAATTTCCACAAGAGCTTGGCTTTCACCGATAGTTTATCGGTATTAGTGGCGGATTATCCTTTTTCGCCCATTTCACATTTAAGTGTTATAACGGTATTTCATGTCTCCGACACAAGTAGTGAACATGGAATATGGAGTTTGTTAGTTAATGATCGTCAGCTTACCGGCTTGACTGATAGGCGTTTGTTAAGGGAAAAGTCGTATTATCCTTATCCTTTGAAACGTCAAGGTATTCCCATTATTCAGGTAAGTGTACAATCTTTTGCTAAAAATCGCAGTGACAGCATACGTTTTGTGATGGGGCAGTGTGAGATGCCTGATTCTAGTACGTCTTATTTTCAAGGCGACATAGCCGAATGCATGGTGTTTGATAAATTTTTAAAGAAGGCGGAGATTCTTCGCATAGAAAGCTATTTAGCTATAAAGTATGGTATCAGTTTATTTGAATCGAATTATGTCGGTTCTAATGATAGTATATTATGGAATTACGATTCCAATCAAACCTATTCCCATTCCATAGCCGGCATAGGCAGGGATTCGGTTTTTGGCTTGTACCAACGTCAAGGCAGCTCGGTCGAAGAAGATTTGTTGTGCATAGGTGCGGGTTGTATTATGCCGTATAATACAGACAACAGTGTCTATGTAGCTGAAGGTCGCTATTTGATATGGGGACATAACGATGGCAATTTGACTTGTGAAAATTCCGAAGACAGCATTCCTTTATGGGACAGAAAATGGCTGATGCAATCAACGGGAAGTTCGGTTTTGCCGACACAAGTCCGCATAAAGATGCCGTTAGTCAAGAATAAACAGAACTATTATTTAGTCATAGATAGAAGCGGAAGCGGTGCTTTCGACAGTTTGGACTGCGACTATTTTGTCCACGATTCCATAGACAGCAATTACGTTTATTTTAATACATTGCTGTCCGATAAAAGTTTTTTAGGGTGGTAAAAAAAAGGGGCTTAATTCTTTTTTGAATTAGCCCCTTTTTGGTTAATTTTGCAACTGTAAAAATAACAATTAACCAATATGAGCAAAAG
>DUOL01000204.1 GCA_012838875.1 Bacteroidales bacterium
AATAATTTAATTACTGAAAATCGTCTATATATATCTTCTAGTAAGATGTTGATATCTTTGTATAAAATTGATAGTAATGACGTTGTAAAAATCAATGAAATAGAAAAAGAAACTGATTTATATTATTATGATTTATATGAAAAATATAGTAAAAATGAAAAAAGTTATAAATATGACTTTGAATGCAGGTTAATGAAACATATAGTTGATCAGATTGAAAAATAAGCAATGAATCCCTTGAGTAAAAACAATATTATTGAAACTCGATACTATATTAATGGGTACGAGTTATATAAAAAAGAGAATAATGGCGTTGTGGATTTTGAACGTAAAACAATAAATATTTCCGATGATGAAAAAGTGTTTGTTCGTATTGAACAAAAAGCCGGTGAAAATCCTGTTGTAAGATACCAATACGACAACCATCTCGGTTCAGCCTGCTTAGAGTTAGACAATACCGGACAAATTATCTCTTACGAAGAATATCACCCCTTTGGCACAACAAGTTATAGAAGTGGACGAAGCCAAACCGAAGTTTCTTTAAAACGCTACAAATACTGTGGTAAAGAACGCGATGAAGAAACCGGATTATATTACTATGGCATGCGTTATTACGCTGCTTGGATATGCCGCTTTGTGAGCGTGGATCCGCTGCAGTTTAAATACCCTTATTACACGCCTTATCAATATGCTGGGAATAAACCGATTACTTATATTGATTTGGATGGAGGGGAGGAAAAGAATCCATATGAGACACTTCCTATTGGTTTTAAAAGTGGTAAAGGAACTGAAACAAATCCTATACAACTTTCTGAAGTTAGAATTGTTGCAAGTAAAACAGAAGAAAAAAAAGAATTTGAAAAATATCCTAATGTTGGAGAATCAACAGGTTGGTCAATTTTAAATCCAGAGCATAAGGAAAATTATCAAATAGGAAAAGCAAGCGGATTAATTGGAATGTTGATTTTATCTCAAATGAATTTTGATGTGGTTTATTTAATAGGAAATATTTTAAATAAAATAAAAAATGATCCTGCTATAATTAATTACGAAAAAAGTATCATTACAAAAGCAAAATCTGATGAAAGGTTTGGAAAAGAAGATTATTCGTTTAGTGGAACGAAAATAATTGTTTTTGGTGGAGAAAGATGGACATCTAAAGATGAAAATTGGTTTTCGCTTAACAGAAAAAATCCTTTATTGCATAAATCTACATGGAAAGTAGCTTCAAATGAATTAACTTGGGCATTAAGGCACGCAAAAGTAAATTATTTTGCAACTGTTTCAAAAGAAGGGAAGATTAATATTGAATATAAATTGAATGATGTATTTGATTTAACACCATCAGGAGGAAGAAGTGAAGCATATAATACAGTCACAAAAATATCAGGTTTTTTATATCATGATATACTTGGAGGAAATAGAAATTTACAAATACGAGCAGAATGGAAAACAGAAAAATCATTGTAATAATAGGAATATTATTAGTATCATGTAATTTTAATAATAATATGAATAAACAAAATAATTTTTACAGTTATTCAAAGTTTGGACATAACGATAGAATACCTTTGATTGAGCCATACGCTCTAATTTCAGATAGAGAAGGTAAATGGATTTTTCAAAGTGAGGAAATGGGTGATAAAAATTCC
>DUOL01000030.1 GCA_012838875.1 Bacteroidales bacterium
GGAATGGCTTGGGGACGATTAGTCAATGCCAAAGAGATTGAAAACGGTTGGACAAGAACAACCTCTATTCGTTCTAAAACGTATAAAAATAACGAATGGAGCGTATTAGCAGATGTGAAAATTCGCATCTGGAAAGGACTTAAAATTAATTTTCGTTACCAATATACTTTTGTGCCAATACGTGAACGTGATTTTTATGTAGGTACGCCTATTGAATTAAGACGAAAACAGTACAATAATGTCTTAACTTGCCGTATAATCTATGTTTTTAATGAGAAGTTTGAGAAAAATGCAAAAGGAAAATGGGAAAAACCGCCTCTCAAATGATAAAAAAGAAAAAAGTTATTTTTAAAAGGGTATTTGTAATATGAAAATAAAATTGTATATTTGCCGACTTTTTTACGTGAAATGGTCTTTATGACTTTTCATTACAAAAAAATACTTATATAATTGATAATTAATAGAATAGAACATTAACCTTAGCAGAACCCTTGGGCGAGAATTTGGAATAAAATAAGTTTAAAATTACTATACTTCAAATAATTCATGATGAAAAAAATAAAAGTAACGCAAGTTAGAAGCAAAATTGGCAGACCGGAAGATCAAAAAAGGTCGTTAGAGGCGTTGGGACTTAGAAAAATGCACCAAACTGTTGAGCATAACGCTACGCCTCAAATATTAGGTATTGTTGAGAAAATCAAACATTTGGTAAAAGTAGAAGAAATCTAAATCAGTAAATAATTTTTAAGAGAGAATAACGATGAATTTACATAGTTTAAAACCTGCTAAAAACGCAACAAAACAAGCGAAAAGAATAGGTAGAGGTCAAGGTTCCGGTAAAGGCGGAACGGCTACAAAAGGGCATAAAGGTGCACAATCAAGATCCGGATATAAACGTAAACTTGGTTTTGAAGGAGGACAAATGCCTCTCTATCGTTTAGTACCCAAAAGAGGCTTCAAAAATATTAATAGAGTTGAATATAGCGCTATTAACCTCAGTACTATACAGGCACTTGCAGATAAAACAGGAGCTAAGGAAATTACTCTTGAATTAATGCAAAAGAACGGGTTAGTGTCTAAAAAAGATTTGGTGAAGGTATTAGGCAACGGAGAATTAACGACACAACTTACCGTAGTTGCTCATGCTTTTTCTAAATCAGCGAAAGAAGCCATTGAAAAATTAGGTGGGAAAGTAATATCACTTAAAGCGACAATAGAAGAAACGCAAACACCTGAAAAAAAGGAAGAAAATAATGAAGTAGTGGAATAATTCACTTTAAGAACCAACCAGCTATTTTTAATCATATAATATCCATATGAAAAAATTTATAGAAACTATAAAGAATATTTTTAAAATAGAAGATTTACGGAAGCGTATTCTATATACATTAGCAATAATTTTAATTTATCGGTTAGGAGCTCACGTCGTACTTCCCGGTATTAACCCCGGCTCGCTTGCAGCGTTTTCAAAATCGGCTCAAGAAGGATTGCTCGGACTCTTAGACCTTTTTTCCGGAGGTGCTTTCTCGAATGCTTCTATTTTTGCATTGGGTATTATGCCGTACATTTCGGCATCTATTGTTATTCAGTTGATGACACTGGCAGTTCCCTATTTTCAACGTCTTCAAAAAGAGGGAGAAAGTGGGCGTAAAAAAATAAATCAAATTACCCGCTATCTCACTATCGTGGTTGTAGCACTACAAGCTCCCGTTTATATTGCCAATATTCAAGGACAATTCGGATATGCTATTCACCCGACGATGTATAACACAACGTTTCTAGGTATTTCTCTCTTTGCGCTAACAGCTTTTATTTTATTAATTGCAGGAACCCTTTTTATAATGTGGTTGGGAGAGCGTATTACCGATAAAGGAATTGGAAATGGTATCTCAATGATTATTATGATTGGTATTATTGCTCGTTTTCCCTTTGCTCTTCGTGCAGAGTTTATCTCACGAATTAGTGAAATGAATGGAGGTCCTATCATTTTTATAATTGAGTTGGTGGTACTGATGCTCATTATTAGCTTGTGTGTTATGTTAGTACAAGGAACGAGAAGAATTCCTATTCAATATGCAAAAAGAATCGTTGGAAATAAACAGTACGGCGGCGTTCGTAATTTTTTACCTTTAAAAGTTAATGCCGCAGGTGTTATGCCGATTATCTTTGCACAAGCTATTATTATGCTTCCACTCTCTTTTGTGTCAATTACGCAAACAACCGGAGGCTTCTGGCGTAGTTTTATCGACTATCATGGCTTAGGATACAATATTCTTTTCTTCCTCCTTATTATTGCCTTTACTTACTTCTATACTGCTATTACTATTAATCCCAATCAAATTGCAGAAGATTTAAAGAAAAACGGAGGTTTTATACCCGGCACAAAACCAGGAAAACAAACCGTTCAACTTATTGACACTATTATGTCGCGCATTACGTTACCAGGTTCAATCTTCCTCGGTATCATTGCTATATTACCCGCTATCGTAAAACAATTTGGTGTAAATCAACAATTTACTCAATTTTTCGGCGGAACTTCCCTTCTAATTATGGTCGGAGTAGTGCTTGATACACTGCAACAGATTGAAAGCCACCTGCTTATGAGACATTATGACGGGCTGACAAAATCTGGACGTATTAAAGGACGTAGCGGTAATATCTACTAAGAGAATGAAAATTTTCAATAGAAGAATTTATCTTAAGAATAAATCTGAAATAGAACTGATTAAAGAGAGCGCCTTAATTGTGGGGCTAACACTTGCCGAGGTAGCTAAATATATTAAACCCGGAGTTCCAAGCAATTATCTAGATAAAATAGCGGAAGATTTTATCCGAAGTCATCAAGCAGTGCCTTCCTTTAAAGGATATAACGGCTTTCCTGCTTCTCTCTGTATCTCTATTAATGACGTGGTTGTTCACGGCATTCCCAGTAGACAAGTTTTGCAAGAAGGAGATATCGTTTCTGTTGATTGCGGAGTTTACAAAAATGGGTATCACGGCGATTATGCCTATACTTTTGCCGTTGGGGAAATTTCTGAGGAGAAGAAACTTCTAGTGGAGAGGACTAAAAAATCTTTATATAAAGGGATTAACGAAGCTAAAAAGGGGAATCATATCGGTGACATTAGCCATGCCATTCAATCTTACGTGGAGTCGTTCGGTTACGGCGTTGTAAGAGAGTTAGTCGGGCATGGTATCGGTAAGAAAATGCATGAAAAACCCGATATCCCTAATTACGGGAAAAAGGGGAAGGGAGAACTCATTGTGCCCGGTATGGTTTTCTGCATTGAGCCGATGATTAATCTTGGAACGCCGCGTGTTAGTATGGATGCCGATAATTGGACAATTAGGACATTAGACCGTAAACCTTCGGCACATTTCGAGCATCAAGTTGCCATTACCGAGGAAGGAACCGAGGTTCTTTCAACTTACCAATATATCGAAGAAGTATTGGCAAATTAATAAAATCTTACTTTTTATTTCCCAAGTTATAATATTTGTAATGTTATAACCGTTACTTTTTTATCTGTTTTATTTATAATTTATTTTTTTGCCTATGAAAAAAAGCATTACCCGTTTTAAAAAAATAAAAACAC
>DUOL01000205.1 GCA_012838875.1 Bacteroidales bacterium
AGCTTGTAAGCTCTTTTTGCCGCCTTGCGACCCCACGGCTTGTGCCCGCGGACTTGTAACCGGGCGCCGACCCCGAGCGTAGCGAGGGGACACGCCCTAATAAAAAACTAAATTACTTTTATTGTACTAAAAATCGCAACTAATAATCTATGAATCAGTCGCTTACAATTAACTGTTTGTTTTAGGTCTATGATTTAAAAATTTGTTCTCTTTTTCAATTAATTTTCTCTTTTTTTCCGTTTCAGAAGAGAAAAAAGCGGTACTGAAAATTTCTCGTATGTAATTTATAGCCTGTTCGTTAGGATGACAAAGGTCTTGTCCGTAAAAACGGTAATCACGTAAATCATCTTGCAAAATTTCATACGAAGGGAAGTAGAAAGTTTTTGGACACGACTTTAAAATCCCGTCAATTGCAAGGTGTAAAGTGGATTTACTGAGTTGATTTTCATGAAAACCGTCTCCGAGATGACGCACAGGACTGACGGTAAAAATAGTCGTCAAATTGGGATTATTTTGCTGTAAATGTGCAATTAATGTTTGATACTGCGCTACAATTTCATCAACTTCGAGTCTGATTTTGTTGAATTTATGAGCAGGAATTTTATGACAGTTAGCCACGATGAGGTTGCTTTTTTTATGACGATAAGCGTAAGCAGTTCCAAAAGTTATAAACAGAAAATTTGCTTTATTTAGAAATGTATTTCCTTTATCTAATTGATTTTCAATATTTTGAATAAAGGTATCCCGAACACTATGCGAAAAACTGCCATGATGCGCAAAACTTATCCATTTTTCGTTAAAAAAGTCTATCCATTGGCTATTAAACAGGGCGGGATTGAGCAAAAATTGTAACGCTGTGGCAATCGAAGCGGGATTGAAAAGCGTTCCAAACGGATTTAATAGCGTGTTAAACCGATTTTCTTCAAGAAAAGCCCCCATTTTATCGGAAAAACAAGAACCTATAAAAAGTAGCGAATCATCGTAATTTATTGAAAAAGGGTATTTGGGACTTGGTATTTCGGTGCGGAATTTCATTTTTCTCTCTCTTTTTCAGATTTATTATTTTCTCGTCCGCTCACAACGACTACAATCTCCCCTTTTACGGGTTGTCGTGAAAAATGGGCTATCGCTTCGTCAATAGTGCCTCGAAATGTTTCTTCAAATAGTTTTGTCAGTTCGCGTGAAATGGAGATTTGGCGGTCATTTTCGAAAATGGACGACATCATCTGTAGCGTTTTTAAAAGTCGGTGCGGTGATTCGTAGAAGACGCCGGTCTCTTCCATACTTGCCAGTTTTTTGAGGAAAGTCTCTTTCCCCTTTTTATGAGGGATAAACCCGCAAAAATAAAAACTGCTAATTGGAATTCCTGAATTGACAAGGGCAGGCACAAACGCGGTTGCTCCGGGTAAGCACTCAACGGGTATCTGTTCGGCAATACATTGGCGAATAAGTAGAAAGCCTGGGTCCGAAATGCCGGGTGTTCCGGCATCTGAAGTCAAGGCAACCGCATTAGCTTCCGAAATTTTCCTCACCCAATTGGCTAATTGCTGATGTTCGTTGTGAATGTGATAAGAGTAGCAGGGTTTCTTTTCAATGCCGTAATGAGCTAAAATTTTTTTTGTTGTCCGCGTGTCTTCACACAAAATAAAATCAACCTCTTTTAAAAGTCGAAGTGCACGTAATGAAATATCTTCCAAGTTACCAATCGGCGTAGGAATTATATATAATTTCATCGCTTAAGGATTAAAGTAGCTGCAAAGATAAAAATCTTTTTTAATCATTATTTATTGTATTTTTGCAAAAAATTTTTTATGTTAACAATTAAGAACTTACATGTTTCGATAAAAGGGAAGGAGATACTTAAAGGTATTGACCTGCAAGTAAATAGGGGAGAGGTGCATGCTATTATGGGACCGAACGGTACGGGAAAAAGTACGTTGGCGGCGGTTATCGGCGGTAAAGAGTCGTACGAGGTAACAGCAGGGTCTATCACGTACAAAGGAAAAAACTTGTTCGATTTGTCTATTGAAGATAGGGCAAGAGAAGGTGTTTTTATTGGATTTCAATATCCTGTGGAGATTCCCGGCGTTAGTATTACAAATTTTATGAGGACAGCTCTTGACGAAATACGTCAATATCGCGGATTAGAACCGCTTACACCGGTAGAGTTCTTGAAATTGATGGAAGAGAAGAAGAAGATGGTTGAATTGACAACTAAATTGACAGACAGATCCGTAAATGAAGGGTTCTCCGGAGGCGAGAAGAAGAGAAATGAGATTTTTCAAATGGCACTACTCGACCCGGAATTGGCTATTTTGGATGAGACCGATTCGGGACTTGATATTGATGCACTGCGAATCGTAGCTAATGGCATAAACCAAATTAAAAATGAAAATAATGCTATCGTTGTGATTACCCATTATCAACGCTTGCTCGATTATATTATTCCCGATGTTGTTCACGTTCTTTTTGACGGAAAAATTGTTAAATCAGGTCCTAAAGAGTTGGCATACGAGTTGGAAGAAAAAGGATACGATTGGATAAAAAATGAATAGTGAAATTAGTAACTACGCATGAAGATAACACCATTTAACTCATTTATTTGCAATAAATACGAGCAATTGTCGAAAGGTCTGTTTACGACAAACGACTCTCGTATTAACGCTTTACACGATAAAGCAGTTAAATGTTTTAGTGAAAACGGATTGTCAGAAGAAAAGATTGACTCTATACAACAATTTGCTATAAATAAAATAGCCGAAACCGCTTATACCATTCAACTAACCCCGGCACCATATCGTCCTATAGAAGAGTATTTTAGATGTAAAATCCAAAATATTGACACTCACATGTTTGCCTTTTTAAATGGTTGGTATATTCATAAAAGTGCGCCACTGACCATTTTTCCTAACGGTGTTATCGTAGGCAGTCTTATGGAGGCAATAAAACAATATCCTGATTTGGTTTTTCCTTATCTGGCTAAAGAAAATATTAGTTCCAACGATATATTTTTGGCGTTGAACGAAGCTCTTTTTATTGACGGGTTATTTGTCTATATTCCGGACAATCTGCAAGTGTCTAAACCGATGCAATTGGTTTCGATTATTGATTCAAAGGAGAATTTATTTGTGCAACAACGTAATTTAATTATTGTCGGTGAAAACTCATCGTTCTCTTTTGTACAATGTGACGATTCTTTACAATTTGGAAACACTTTCCTGAATAACGTTACGGAAATTTTTCTGCATAAAAATACGCGTTTTAATTACTATAAAATGGAAAATAAAGACGCAAATTCCATTTTAATTAATCAGGTTTTTGTTCAACAAAGAGAAAATTCTCATTTCTTTTCAAACATCACTACGTTTAATGCAGGACATGTTGTAAATGTATTGAAAGTAAAACTTCTTGAATCATTTGCTACGGCGAAATTATATGGTTTATATTTAGTTGATAAAAAACAATACGTTGAGAATCAGATTTTTGTAGACCATATTGCTCCTGATTGCCACAGTTATCAATTATACAAGGGAATAGCCGATGATGAAGCGACTGCCAATTTCAACGGTCATATTGTCGTGCGTCCGAATGCACAACGTACTGAAGCTTTCCAAATAAATAGGAATATAACTTTAACCGATAACGCAAAAATAATGACTAAACCGTTTTTGGAAATTTATGCGGACGATGTTAAATGTAGTCATGGTGCTACAACCGGACAACTGGATGATGAGGCTCTTTACTATTTGCGTTCACGGGGAATTTGTGAAAGAAACGCAAAAATGTTATTGATGTTTGCTTTTGCTATAGAGATAGCAGATTCTGTAGAAGTGGAATCGTTGAAAGCACGTCAATATGAAATGATTCAAAAGAGGTTGAGTGGAGAATTGAGTTTGTGTGATCAGTGTGTATTGCACTGTTCGCATGAGAAGCTCCTTGAATTTGATATAGATAATATTTTTTCATAAATTAATTAAAATAAAAAGTCATGACAGATTATACTTTAAAGTACAAAGTTGCTGATATTAAATTAGCGGATTGGGGACGAAAAGAGATAGAAATAGCTGAAAAAGAGATGCCCGGTTTAATGGCGTTACGTGAAAAATACGGTGATACAAAACCGTTAAAAGGGGCGAGAATTATGGGTTCTTTGCACATGACAATTCAAACGGCGGTGCTTATTGAGACTCTGGTAACCTTAGGTGCGGAAGTGCGTTGGGCAAGTTGTAATATTTTTTCTACGCAAGATCACGCTGCAGCAGCAATAGCGGCTGCCGGGATCCCCGTTTTTGCGTGGAAAGGAGAAACCCTCGAAGAGTATTGGTGGTGTACGAATCAAGCATTGGCTTTCCCCGAAGGAAAAGGACCGCAACTTATCGTAGACGATGGCGGGGATGCTACTTTAATGGTGCATCTGGGATATAAAGCGGAAAATAATCCTTCAGTACTCAACAAAGAAGCAACGTCAGTAGAAGAAAAAGCTCTTTTACACACGTTAAAAATGATTTTAAACGAAGATAAGCAACGTTGGCATCGTACAGTAGCTGAAATGAGAGGTGTGTCCGAAGAAACCACAACCGGAGTTCATCGCTTATATCAAATGCTCGAAAAAGGAGAACTCCTTTTCCCTGCTATTAATGTGAATGACTCCGTAACGAAATCTAAGTTTGATAATCTCTACGGATGTCGCGAATCGTTGGCAGATGGTATCAAACGTGCAACAGACGTTATGTTAGCCGGGAAAGTGGTTGTTGTATGTGGCTATGGAGATGTGGGTAAAGGCTCGGCAAAATCAATGAAAGAGTACGGAGCTCGCGTTATCGTTACCGAAATTGACCCCATTTGTGCGTTACAAGCCGCAATGGAAGGTTTTGAAGTGAAAACGGTAGAGGAAACCCTTGATGAAGGGAACATTTTCGTTACTACAACAGGAAATTGTGACGTGATTCGTGTTGAACATCTTATGAAAATGAAAGATCAAGCTATCGTTTGTAATATTGGACATTTCGATAATGAAATACAAGTTGCACAATTTGAGGCACGTCCTGAGATTAAAAAGAGAAATATTAAACCTCAGGTTGATGAATATATATTCCCGGACGGACGTTCGCTCTTTATTTTAGCCGAAGGTCGCCTTATTAATCTTGGTTGTGCTACGGGACACCCCTCATTCGTCATGAGTAACTCTTTCACAAACCAAACATTAGCTCAATTAGAACTTTGGCAAAATAAACATGAAATTAGCGTTATGCGTTTGCCTAAACATCTTGACGAAGAGGTAGCTCGCTTACATCTCAAGAAAATAGGTGTTACACTGACAAAACTAACGCAAAAACAAGCCGATTATATTGGTGTACCTATCGAAGGACCTTATAAAGCCGACCATTATCGCTATTAAATATTGCCATATTTTGTAATATTATTGGAGATTTGAAATCTTTTTTTATTTTTAATAGCGAAACAATTAAAAAAAAATGTAATTTTGGCATTGCATTTATTAAAAATAAAAAAAATGAAAAAAAATAGTTTATTAAGCATTGTTTTATCTTTTGTTATTATACTATTATCCTTAAATCCTCTCTTTTCTCAAAAATTGAAAACCGATGATATTCCGGTAGCTGTCTTACAGTCATTTGATTATGAGTATTTTGGAGTTAAAAAGGTGGTTTGGACGTTAGAGGAGAATCAATATGTCGCCTCTTTTAAAAGTGATAACATGCAGACCAAAGCTTATTTTTCCAATACCGGAGATTGGGTAAAATCCTTGATGACCATTTCCAAAAAAGAGTTACCTTATGCTATTATTCAATATGTGGAGGAAAATTTTCCGGAAATGATAATTGCTGTTGCTAATATACAACAGAAACCGGAAGAAAGAACTCATTATTATCTTGAAGTACGCCCTGATGGTGTTGGACAAAAGTCGTCACAATTAACGTTCAGTGACCAAGGAGTTTTATTAACTCGCCAAGATCCGCCGGGATTTGCTATAACTGAAGAAGTAAAATCAAATGTTCCGAAAGAAAAAGCAGACGATAAGTCCTCAAAAGCAGATAAAAAAGTAGCAGAAGGGAAAAAAGTGAGTGAAGAAATAAGCGATTCTTCGATTCCGCCGGCAGTTTTAAAAATGTTAAATAAAAAAGCGGCGAGACGTGAGAATTTGAAATGGTCTCGTGTTGATTCTTTTTATGTTGCTAAGTGTAAATCACAAGGAAAAGAGAATGAGATTTATATCACGCCCCAAGGTGTTTGGGAGAAAACTTACATTATTCTCGCAGAAGAAGCTATTACAGGAAATATGCAAAAACATTTAAAACAATTTTATAAAGGATACCGATTTGCGTTTGCTCAAAAAGAGGTGAGGGCTGATAAAAAGGATAAAATCTACCTTGAAATTTACGAAAAAAAGAACTGGAAGGCAAAACTGAAAACGACTATTATTTTTGACAAAACGGGGAAATTAATTAAAACAATAGATCCTGACTATGAGTTGGGTGCAACCAGCAAGAAAACAGAGGATACGGATTTAGACTCGTACTACCAAAAGCATGAAAAAAGAAGTGATAAAAGAGATATTATAAGACCTAAAGATCTTCCCGACGATTTACAATCCTATGTTTCTCAAAATTATCCGTCATACCGTTATAAGAGTTGTGAAATGGAAGAGGATGAAGATTTAGGAGAGCTATATAAAATTGTGATACAAGGTAGCGGTGTGGACGTGGCTTCCGAAGTTCTTTATTTCAATAAAAAAGGACAGTTTATTAGAAGTGAGAAAGTCGAAGAAACCGATGATGTTAGTTCTGATAATGTTAGTTCTGATGATGGGGAACTTTCTCAAAGTAAAATACCGGAGAGTGTTATTTCAACCTTTACGTCAAAATATCCTCGAGTAATTGAGCCGACTTGGTCAAAGAATGAAGATGGAAATTATCAAGTCAAGTTCAATAGTACACGTGGTAAAACCATGTGTGTGTATAATCCGGAGGGTTCGTTACTTGAAACCTATAATGCATTAAGCACATCTAATGTAACGCCGGCTATTTCTAGTTATCTTAAGAAAAATGCGAAAAAAGCAAAAGTTATAGAGTACTATTCCGTGAGAAAAGCCGATAGGAAAACCTACTATCAAGTTATCATACAGTGGAAGAAGACTAAAGAGACCGAAGCATTGTGGTTTACTAATACAGGTAAATTTATTGAATAGATAGAATAGTTTTTAAATAAAAACTATTTTCCGTTGAACGAAAGCCGAAGATTATTGTTATAGTAGGTGATAATTCGTTTAAATATTCATTTAGAGAAAGTAAAATTATGTTTGAATTACCTAAATTACCATGGAATCCGGATGCGTTAGCTCCGATTATTAGTGCGGAGACGATAGCTTATCATCACGGAAAGCACCATCAAGCTTATGTTAATAACCTCAACAATTTAATTAAAGGGCCCGAATTTGAGAAAATGACTTTAGAGGAGATTATAATGAAATCCTCAGGCGGGATTTTCAATAATGCGGCGCAGGTATGGAATCATACCTTTTATTGGGAATCATTAACTCCTGATGTAGCCAAAAAAGAGATTTCAGCTTCTCTAAAAGCTAGATTGGAACGTGATTTCGGCTCTGTTGAAGAGTTTAAAACAAAATTCTCGCAAGCAGCTGCGACACTTTTCGGCTCCGGTTGGGCGTGGCTTGTTGAAGGACAAGACGGGAAATTAAGTATTGTCCAAGAAAGCAACGCAGGAAATCCAATGCTCAAAGGATTAAAGCCTATCTTAACTTGCGATGTTTGGGAACACGCTTATTATATTGACTATCAGAATAGAAGGCCGGATTATATTCAACAATTCTGGCAACTTGTAAACTGGCACAAAGTAGCTGAAAGGTTAGGATAATCGTAGTTATTCTGCTGCTAATCGAGCAATATTGAGAATTACATTTGTTGCTTTTTCCATCGCTTGGAGGGAAACATATTCATACTTTCCGTGAAAGTTATGTCCACCTGCAAAAATATTGGGGCAGGGCAATCCTTTAAAAGATAAGTTTGCACCGTCTGTGCCGCCACGAATAGGCATTATCAAAGGCTTAACACCGGCTTCGAGCATCGCCTTTTCTGCTAACGAAATAATGTGCATAACGGGCTCTATCTTTTCTCGCATATTATAATATTGGTCTTTAACCGTATAGGTTACACGATTTTCTCCATATTTTGAATTTAAAAAAGAGGCAATCTTACCGATTGTTTCCTTTTTATATTCAAACTTTTCTTTATCGTGGTCGCGAATAATATAAGTTAATGAGGCGTTTTCTACAGTTCCTTCCATTTTCACCAATAAGAAAAACCCTTCATAACCTTCCGTATATTGCGGTTTTTCGGCTTCGGGCAGCAAAGCATTAAACTCCATAGCAATTAGCTGAGCGTTAATCATCTTATTTTTTGCATAGCCGGGGTGAATATTACGTCCTTGAACATTAATAATAGCGGAGGCGGCGTTGAAATTTTCGTATTCTAATTCTCCCGGAGCACCGCCGTCCATCGTGTAAGCAAAATCACAGCCGAATTTTGCAACGTCAAAATGGACAACGCCCTTGCCAATCTCTTCATCAGGCGTGAAAGCAACTTTGAGCGTTCCGTGTTTTATCTCCGGATGTTGAATTAAGTATTCCATAGCACAGATAATTTCGGCAATTCCAGCTTTGTCGTCAGCGCCGAGAAGATGCTTGCCGTCCGTAGTTAGCAATGTCTCTCCTTTATAATTTTCCAGTTCGGGAAAATCTTCTAATGTAAGGATGGTAGAACTTTCCTTGTCAAGAACAATATCTTTTCCGTCATAATTTTCAATAATTCTCGGTGCTGCTATGCCGGGCATGTCGGGAGCCGTATCAATATGTGCTATAAAACCTATTGTTGGGATATCTTTTTTATTGCAATTTGATGGCAATGTAGCTGTAACATACCCAAATTCATCTTTTTGGACATCTTGCATGCCAATTTCCTTAAGCTCTTTTACTAAAAAATCGCCAAATACTAATTGGGAGTTAGTGCTGGGATAGGTTGTAGAATTCTCGTCCGATGTGGTCGCATAAGAGAGATATTTTGAAAAGCGTTTTAATAAATTTGTTTTCATTTCTTATATTTTAAAAGTTAATTTCTTGATTATAAAAATATTGCACGGTGTTATGGTTGATGTTAACTTCTTTATGAGGAGTCAAAGGCAAAGTAGGGGCGTACGTTCCCTCTTTCCACGATACGTTGCCGGTTAGTACACGAGCTTCGTCCCAAATATTAGTTTCGATAAACATATTTAAAGTTTTACATCCGCCTTCTACTATAACAGACGTTATATTTTGTTGATATAAAAAATACAAAATATTTTCAATTTTACTTTTTTCTCTTACAAAAGTAAAACTTTTGTTGTTAATTTCTATTTTGTCGCGATAAACAATAACGGGAATAGGGTTTTTACCGCTAAAAAAACGGGTAGTTAGTTGAGGGGTGTCGTTCACGAGCGTATTGTATCCGATAAGAATAGCCTCTTCTTCACTTCGCCATTGGTGAGCTAACGTACGAAGTTCGTTGTTTGTAATCCAATAAGACATTTTTTTTTGACCACCGTCACGCTTTATATCCATAAAGCCGTTTTTTGTTTTTGCCCATTTTAAAATAATATAGGGACGTTTTTTCTCATGAAAAGTAAAGAAACGGCGATTGAGGAAAAGACATTTTTCGGGAATTATAGAATGTTTTACTTCAATACCTGCATCTTGCAATTGTCGCACGCCTCTCCCCTTGCTATTTTCGTACGGGTCTAACGTCCCGATGACAACTTTTGGAATTCCTTGTCGGATAATTTCTTCCGTACAAGGAGGAGTTTTACCATAGTGTGAACAGGGTTCCAAATTAACATAAAGTGTTGATTTTTTGAGTAATTCTCTATTTTTCACCGATTGAATGGCATTAATTTCAGCATGAGCTTGTCCGAATTGTTGATGCCACCCTTCACCGATAATTTTCCCTTCGTAGGTGATAACAGCCCCCACTAACGGATTAGGTTGCACGTTCCCTAAACCAAGTTGAGCCAGTTGCAAACAACGTTCTAAGAAAAAAATATCCTTCTCCATCAAAAATAGGTCGTTTTATAGTAAAGACAAATTCAAATCTTTACTTTAATTTATTCTCTTTTTCAAAAAATAAGAAAAAGGTTGTAGTTGTCTATCAAAATGAAAATATTGAATTATGTAAAACTCATTGGGTTTATCCGTAAGCATTCCATAACATTTATCGCGATTAATCTCTTCTTGAATTTGATCTACTAAATCCGAATCTTCATCAACAATTTGCACTTCGTCAACCATTTTATATAAGTTCAATGTGGTTGTTCTTCCGTCCGTATTTTTCAATTTTATAGTTTTGAAAAGATTCTGTTTGATGATGCTATCTTTTTCGGCATCTGACATGTTTTGGATTAAAGATTGGTAATTTTTCTCTCTAAATTCGGTCAACATATCAAATAGTTTTGTCGTGTCGTAAGCGTTAACTTTTTCTTGTTGCCAATTGTACATATCAAAGGAGCGAGGACCGTTTTTAACAACGGTAAAAGACTCTTCGGGGTTTATGTAGTCGATAAATTCTACGGATTCTATTCGTGTAAATTTCGTATTAAATAGGACATGACTTCGCCAATCGGCTTCAAATTGAGAAAATTGTGGAGTAATGAAACCGCGAAAGCCCGGACGGTAGATAATGTAGGGTTCTTTCATCCCTTCTAAATAGGCATAACTAGCTAAATTATCTTGGGTCGCGGAACCAAAATAGTATGTTTTCGTCTTTCTCTCTTTTTTGAAAAAATCAATTCCAAAAATTGAAAATTTAGGAGCAATTTCGTAAATTTCTACTTTTGTCGCTCCAACAGCTAACGCTTTATTGACGTTTCCCAAAGCATTCTCCGGAACAGATTGACGAATTGTTAGATTTAGTAAAGTCCCTAAAACTGATTTTACATTGTACTGCAAAGCAGGTATTGTATCTTGCAACATCCAGAGTCCTCCTTTTTTAGTCAACAAAACATTATTGCCATGCATATCTGCAATAAAGATTTTTGTAACTTTTGAACTGTCTTGAATAGCAAATGCATCAGAACTTGGAAGTTTATCGCGATTAGAAAAGATAATCTCATTTTTATATAAAACGATAAACAATGAAAGCAAAATTAAAACGGAGGCAATAATTATAGTTATTTTATTTTTTTTCATTTTTTAAGTTTTTATTTGTGCGAGGAGTTTTTGCATTCTTACTATAACGGAAAATTCGTAAAACAATGAGGAAAGTACCAATTAAACCAATGATAATTAAGGGGAAAACGAGATTCAGTATCGCATATTTTCGAGTAGTGCCAATATTTTTTGTTTTAATAGGGTCGAGTAAACCGAGTTTGAAATTTTTTGACCGAATTTGCAATAAATCTTCATCAGCACATAAATAGTTAACACAATTGAGAATAAAATCACTATTATCGTACCATCTTTTAGTATATTTGTCGTATCCACACGGGTAAGGTCCTCTGTCGCGGTCGTAATAATTACGAATAATGTCGCCGTCTGCTACGAAAATTTGTCGTGTTGGCGGACTCTCGTCAATGAACCCGAGTTGCTGAATAGTATCAAATTCAATAGGCAAAATGCCGCGATATGCCGAAGTGAAAGTCCCTTCAACTAGCACGGCTACCGGTAAATATTGTAACATGAATTCCTTGATATTCGGGGTCGCCCGTGCAACGTTAAGCGTAACGATTGACGGAGTAGGAACTAATTTTGTCCGCTCCGAAGAGGTCATCAAAACGATTTTATTTAAACCTGTTGAATTGCCGACAAAATCAATAGAACCGGCAAAATCCGACTTGATATTTTTCATTTTTCGCACAATCGGATGGTCGCTAAAGTTAACGATGTCCATAGCATAAGGAAATAATATCTGTTTAAATTGCGGACTATCTCCAATTTTCCCCACGTAAATAGGAATGCTTTGACAACTCAAATCTTGAATTAAATTGCTATTCATGCGCACCCCGTACTTAAAGAAGATATTTTCTAAACGTAAATTACGAGGAACGGCAAAGAGTTCGGGACCTGTTTGTAAACTATCAATAGAAGCGGTCGTGGCATCAATCAGCCAAAGAACCTTCCCACCTCTCATAATGTGCTGGTCTATAATGTATTTGTCAAATTCACTAAACGGTTTTGTGGGTTGTGCGATGATAAGCACATCATATTTATTACCTTTTACTTTAATCTCTTGTGTTAGTGTGTCCGCTATTTCAATGTCGCGTAAACTATTTACTCTACCTTCAATCGTAACTCTTTCAACGTCATAAAAGTGTTGTAGTTGCCAGTGCATCCACGAAGTACTGAGGAAATCCAACTCCCCGTGTCCTTCTATAAAGGCAATTTTAGCTTTTTTGGGTTGCATTAATTTGCGAATGGCATTTACAAAATTGTACTCCAATTCTTGAATGGAATATTCCAGCCAAGAACTTCCGCTTGACGGGTCGGCAACAACTAAAGTGGCGGGAAATTCACGACTCTTATAGCCTACAACGGCTCCCGGTATAACGTATTGCGTAGAATATCCCATTCCCTCTTCACGACTGATTGGAATAGGCTTAAGCCCTTTGCTATTAAATTCCCCGTAAATCGCTTGTAACTCCTCTTTGGTTTTCCCCGCAGTAGGATCTATAAACTCAAAATGGATGTTTTTTGAATAATTTCGGAAAGATTCTAATAAATCTTTTGTTTTTTTGGCAAATTGCTGATAATCGGCAGGAAGATTATTCCCCTTTAAATAAACTTTAATATAAACTTTATCATCTAAGGAGGATAATAATTTAATCGTAGCAGGTGATAAAGAGTTTCTTTTATCTTGTGTTAGGTCAATTCGAAAATAGAGAAAATAGGAGAGAATATTGATGCAAAAAAGTATCAATAGACTGGCTATAAGTCCGATAATTGCATTTTTCTTAAATTTAGAATAGGAAGAAGACATAGTTTAGTTTTCTTTTTTAAATTAAAATTACCATTTCCTGCTTAATAGAGAAATACGAGTTAAAAAAAGAAAGAGAAATATTACACTACAAAAATAAATCAAATCTCTGGAGTCTATAACTCCCTGACTAATAACGGTATAATGATGGTCAATGCCGACAGTTTTCAGATAGTAGCCAAATACACCCAGAGCATCAAAAGAATAGATAAATTCAAAACCGAAGTGTAGAATAAAACAGAGCGGGGCGGTCAGAATAAAAGCTACAATTTGATTGGAAGTCAAAGAGGAGACAAAGATGCCGATAGAGATAAAAGTAGCTCCGAGTAAGAAAAGCCCTAAATATGAACCGAAAGTAGAGCCTAAATCAATATTTCCAATCGGTTTTCCTAAATTATAGATGGAAATTACATAGATGAAAGTCGGTAATAGCGCAATAAGCAATAAAGTAAGCGAAGAGAAAAATTTAGCAAGGATAATTTGAACATCTGACAGCGGTTTGGTCAATAGTAACTCCATGGTACCTTGTCTTTTTTCTTCTGCAAACGAACGCATCGTAATTGCCGGTATTAAAAAGAGAAATAAAAATTTAGCAAGAGAAAAAAAACTCTCTAAATCGGCAATTCCGGCATAGAAAATGTTATTGATATTAGGGAAAACCCATAGAAATAGCCCTGTAACAACTAAAAATACGGCAATAAAAATATAACCTAAGAGTGAACTTAAATAGCTTTTTATCTCTTTAATATACAGCGAATACATAACAAGGTATGAATAAGTTGTGCAAAAGTACAAAAATTAGTGAAATGAAAGGTATAAAATTCAATAGAAACATCTATAAAGTTTTTCTTGTTATTGGTGCGAGAATTGGAGTTTTTTATACTATCTTTGCAACAGTTTAAAATGTAATGAAATGAAAATAATAGTTAATTTTTCCCTTGTTTTGTTATTAACAGGTTTCGTTTTTCTCTTTTCTTCTTGTAATAAAGATTGTATATGTCGTTATTACGATAACAATAATTCGTTGTTAAATACGGAAGTGTACGACGGTGATGAGGTTTCGGCGACTAAATGTGCCGATATGGATGGGGAGGAAAATGTTCCTGTTGAAGTACACGACAATATGATTAATGCGTCTTATGTGAGTTGTTCGGCACAATGAGTTCAAAAGAGAATTTTAAGTCTGCTTTACATGTTCAAGAAGGGATAAACGAACCTGATTCGATTAATCCTTATCTTGATTTTTCTAAAGTAAAACGAAAACGCGTCTATACCGTTGAAGAATACCTAAAAGGTATTTTGGCAGGAGATAGAGTGCTGTTAAGTCAGGCTATTACACTTATCGAAAGTTCAAATCCGCGACACTATGCTACTGCTCAAGCTCTTATTGAGGCGTGCTTACCTTATGCCAATAACTCAATTCGCATTGGTATTACAGGCGTTCCCGGTGTGGGTAAAAGCACTTTCATCGAGTCTTTTGGAAAATATGTAACAACATTGGGACACAAGCTGGCAGTGTTAGCGATTGACCCGAGCAGTCAGCGATATAAAGGAAGTATTTTGGGCGATAAAACACGAATGGAGGCGCTTTCGGTTGATGAGAATGCCTATATCCGTCCGTCTCCGTCTGGGGCTACGTTGGGAGGAGTAGCACGGAAAACACGTGAAACCATTATCTTGTGCGAAGCCGCAGGTTTTGACGTGATTTTAATCGAAACGGTGGGGGTGGGACAATCGGAAACAGTCGTTAAGTCAATGGTAGATTTTTTCCTTTTGTTAATGTTAGCAGGTGCCGGGGACGAATTGCAAGGAATTAAGCGCGGAATAATGGAGATGGCAGACGCTTTCGTGATTACTAAAGCGGACGGCGATAATGTACCACGAACCGAAGTCGCTAAAACACAAATTCAGTCAGCCCTCCACCTCTTTCCGCCAAACGAAAACGGCTGGATAATTCCCGTTACGACTTGCTCTGCCATTGAAAATAAGGATATCGACAAGGTTTGGAACATTATTGAAATGTTTCAAAAGCAGACAAAGGAGAATGGCTATTTCGACCTCAACAGAAAAGAACAGTGGATAAATATTTTTTATGAATGGTTAGAAAATAGTTTAAAAGAGAATTTTTATTCCAATCCGATGGTAAAAGCGGAGATTGAGAAGATTCTTCCCTCCATTCATTCAGGACGAATTTCTCCTTATCAAGCAGGTGTAAAAGTCCTCGAAAAGGTTCTAAAATAGAAGAATTTTATTTTTAATTAGGGCGTGTCCCGTTCGCTGCCGCTCACGGGTCGGCGCCCGGTTCCAAGTCCGCGGGCACAAGCCGTGGGGACGCAAGGCGGCAAAAAGAGCTTACAAGTTC
>DUOL01000249.1 GCA_012838875.1 Bacteroidales bacterium
TATAGCCCGCAAAGGAAGGAGCTTTGAAGAGCAAGGAGAAAAAGAGCGACTTTAGAAGCTCCTTTTTCGACTATGCTATTCATAGCTCCTTCCTGCGGACTTGGAGGCGGAGACCGACCCGTGAGCGCCAGCGAACGGGGCACGCCCTAATAAAAAACAAAATTATTATTATATTATTGAAAGATATAAGTCAGGAAAAATTGTTGAAATTAGGGAGAGAGAGGGCAAAAAAAAAGAGGAACTTAATTCCTCTTTTTCTTATTATTTTTTTAAGCTCCGACTTGTAGGCGGAAGAAAGCCGTACAAGCTAACTTCGGATCTGTTTGTTTAATATAGTCGCCAACAGAAATCTTGTTATTGTCAATATAATCTTGACTTAACAGCGTATTTTCTTTAAGGAACTTATTTAATTTCCCTTGAGCGATTTTTTCAATCATTTGCTCCGGTTTCCCTTCCTGTTTTGCCATGTCGCGAGCAAGTTCCAACTCATGATTTAAAGTTTCTTGAGGAATCGATGAGCTGTCGAGAGCCAACGGATTCATGGCGGCAATTTGCATAGCAATTTCATGAGCTACGGTTTGAATCTTTTCGCCTTCCATATTAAAACCTACGATAGTTCCCAACTTGTTGCCGATATGGTTATAGGCATCAACTGTCGGGGCTTCTAAAGTTTGAAAATCGGAAAGTTCGATTTTTTCGCCGGTCTTGCCTGTCAAGTCAAGAAGAAGTTCGGAAACGGTACGACCGTTAATTACTTGAGCTGTTAATTCATCTTTCGTTTTCACCTTGTTTTGGATACACCAATCTACAATTGCGTCTACGGTTGCGATAAACTCAGCATTTTTTGCTACAAAATCCGTTTCACAACTTACGGCAAGGATAGCACCAAAATTGTTCGCCGCATTTGTTTTAGCGATTACGCGTCCTTCGTTAGAGAGTCTGTCAGCACGTTTTGCGGCTACTTTTTGCCCTTTTTTGCGTAGAATGTCAATAGCTTTGTCGAAATCCCCTTCGGCTTCTACTAAAGCGTGTTTACAATCCATCATTCCTATGCCGGTGGCTAATCTTAGTCTATTAACTTCAGCAGCTGTTATTTTTGTCATAATATTTTAAAGTTTAAGTGTTACACAAATAATTTTTAACTCTTTTTTGAACTTCCTGCTTTGCTAGCTCCCCCTTTTTTCAAAGTCGGTCTTTTTCTCTTTTCAGGTTCGTCAGTTGTATCGCTTGCAAGGTCTTTCACCTTTTTCACTGTTGCCGTAGACGATTTTTTTGCAATCTCTTGTTCTTCTTCCTCATCTGATTCATCGTCCAAATATTTAGCGTCAATAGTATCTATTTCATCAATGTCAATATTTTCTTCTTCTTGAGAGTCTTTATCATATTTTCTTTCTTCTAAACCTTCGGCGATAGCGTCACAAACGGTTTTCACAATTAAAGAAATAGACTTAGAAGCGTCGTCATTTGCCGGGATAGGGAAGTCGATTAATTTCGGGTTTGAATTGGTGTCAACGATAGCGAAGAGTGGGATATTCAATCTGCGAGCTTCCGCAACGGCGATATGCTCTTTTAAAA
>DUOL01000206.1 GCA_012838875.1 Bacteroidales bacterium
ATGGAAAATTGATTTTTTTGATAAAATTCTTTCGCAAGCTCTTCGCCTTTTTTCCCCAATTCAGAGCGATTTTGTACTATCATAACGTTAATTTTTTACTAATATAACGTTAATTATTTGTTTATATTTTAAGTGATTCGACTAAAAACCGCGTTGCGTTCTGGGCGAATTGGATATCACACTTCCTCTGCTTCTCGCCGTAGTCGAAGATTTTGTCGTTGTTTGTTTTTTTTGTGTCTCTTTGCCCGTGCTTGATGAACTCCCTTTTTTTGCAGTCGAAGTTGTCGGGCGAGGTGAGGAGGCAGTCGGACTTTTCGGTTTTTCCGAAATTGGTGGAGGTGTGCTTTCGGAACGTGGAAAATCACCGCCCGTTCCGTAATTTCGCTTATAATGATTACTGTTTTTTACTCTACTGATTTTAGAAGATAAATTGTGCCCGCCGGTTGTGTAAAAATCATTAAATGTAATAATTAGTGACGGCGTCTTAAGATATTTTGCACTATTTTGGTTCAAACTATTTGAAAAATAATCTTTTATATTTTTTAAGTCAACGCCTAAAAGAGGTAAGTTGTTTTTCCCAATGCTACGAAGAAGTGAGTTTACGGTGCGGCTTTTGAGATAAATTTGGTAGTTCTCTTTGGTATACTTGCTTGTTCCTCGTGGATAAGCTAATTGCCGAGCTAATTTTTTAAAATCCTCTTCGTTAAGATTTGCTAATAACCTTTTTATACTGTTAAATTCCGAAGCCATTTCTCGTTTGTAATTTTTAAGAAAGTTGTCAAAAATCTTTATTTTATTGTCATCGGTTGTTTGAAAATGGTAATTGATTTCGTCTTTTGTTATTTGTTCAAGAATCCTCTCTTTGTGTATCTCGTTAAAATGTTTTCGAGCAATAGAATCTGAAATTTTGTCAATATCCGCTTGAGAAAGATTTTCAAGGATTTCTAATAAAGTTAGAGTCGGTTTTAGTAATAAATAGGGCTTATTTTTCGGGTAAACAGAGTGGGTGTTACCGGAATATTGAATGTTATTATCAATAAATAGCTGATATAGAGCAGTATATTGCACGACACGTGCCAAATCACAGTTATTTAGTGTTGCGAAATAGTGATATGCCCGATTTTCATATTTTGCTCCAATCGAGTAACTCCTTTCTTGTGAGTTGAAATAGGAAACGGGCAATGAGCCTGTGCGATTGAGTGTGTAAATGGTAACCGAATCATAATCAATGGCATACATGGCATCATTCGTATTCCAATTGTAAACTAATTCATTTAAGCCTAATTTTTTAAATAACGGTTTGTCAAAGGGATAATAAGAAGGGTGCGGGTAGCGGTAGTAATTCTCTTTAATCGTTCCCGATTCCGACCAATCTTTGAGAATAATATCGGTCAATGTAAGTAAATCGCCCAATTCCGTATTCTCTAATTCGTTACTCAGATATGTCGGGCACCAGTCATGCCCGTTACTCATTTTTCCGGCTAAAAAATCGTTAATATCTAAACTTTGTGAAAGCTCCTTTTTAGTTATTGACGCTAATAAGGTAATCGTTTCAATACGCAAAGGCGGCAATTCTTGAACGGTTGCTTCTCTCTCACGTCCAATGATAACTAAGGTATTGCTATCCGAAAATGCTCCTAATATCAAGTCGGCGTCAAGGGTAAAGGGACGAATGTTCT
Organism: Bacteroidales bacterium; assembly: GCA_012838875.1. Taxonomy (GTDB): domain Bacteria; phylum Bacteroidota; class Bacteroidia; order Bacteroidales; family WCHB1-69; genus DUOL01. The sequence continues at coordinate 1,680 of DUOL01000206.1, forward strand.
CAATCTGATTCAATAAATCTTGGTGCTTATCAATAGACCATGCTACAAAGCCCGGTAACTTGCTGAAAAAAACACCGACTCTTTTTTTCGATAAAATTTCTTGAATGGTAAGAGACTCGGTAGAATCATTGTAAGGAGTAAACTCTTCTTGCTCGTTTAAAAACCACTCTTCAAATTCAGAAAGTGTAATTTGATAATCTAAGTTTGATTTAGAAAAGAATACTTTTTTTTCGGTTTGAGATAAATTTATTGTAAAGGGCTTATATGCCGAATAAAACAATTCCTTTGTCAATTTTTTTAATAGATTTTCAATATTTTCATTCGTAGCATTAGAGAGAATTATCACGATATCTTTTACAAAACCGTCATAACCGATTTTATGTTTTTTTATCTCAATTTGATGAGTGAATTTATTAAAGATAGAGTGTAATGAATCAATTTCCAATTTTGGTGGAGGTTCTGAAATTAGAATAATTTTGCTGCTATCGGAAAAATTATTGTAACCGATAATTTGAATTGGAAATCGATAGTTTTTTCTAAAGTCAAGATAAAGTGAATCTTTCTTTTTATAGGCTTCAGTCGTAGTTACATCAATATTTTGGTTCGGGATATATTCATAAACAAACGTGGTAGCGATTTGTCGTTTTACACTCTCAATAATGCTTTTTTTGGGCAAAAAAACGATGAGAATAAGAGATAAAACAAAAAGAGATGAAAGTATTAAAAGAGTTATCTTTACTTTTTTGTTAGTGAAAAATTTTACCATAAAATTACTTATATGGAACTACTTTCCTTTTAACCAACCATAATTCTCTTTGGGAGTTTTCTTAATCCACATCAATCCGGCCTCAGAATTTATAAGTAAATAAATCACAAAAAGTGTTACGGTTACATAATCTTTGTAAAGAATATTTAAAATAATCCCTGCAATACTAAATATAAACCAGTAGTACCACGAGTCGGTCTTCTTTTTTATCAATAAAATATTAGCCAAGATACTTGCTGCAACAAAAATGGCACTGAAAATTTGTATTGATAAAGAGACTTGCGGAGCGTGTGAGACTTCTCTGGCAATAAAAATATCTGCTATAAATAGTAACAAAAAACAAGCGGTAACAATCAGGAAATTTCTAAATGATAAAAATGACGGATTTAATTCAGAGGAAAGTCCATCTTGTTTGTTCCCTTTTTTCCACGTATATATGGAAATAGCTTGCGAAGGAATAAAAATAAAAAAATAGACGAAAAATAGCTCGAAATTATCTATTAAGTAAAACTGAATCCCTAATAAAATAGAAGAGAGTATACCAAGATAAAAACCAAAGTAATTGTTCGGATTCCTGATGGTTAATATATAAGCACTCCCTACAATCCCACTGGCAATAGCAATACCTTTGATATTGTCTTTTAAGCCGACAAGAAATAGAAAAACCAATACAATACTAAATATGAGAATAGCTATAAGTGAGTTTTTTAAAACTCCTTTTAATAAAACTTGCGTCTCTTTTTTCATGGATTTGAATAGTTTTAGAGTTAATAAATAATGAGTTACAAATAAATGAAAATACAATGAGGGTGCAAAAATACGAAATTTAATGAATTAGACCGATTTTTCATCTAAAATTTTTTTAAGGATTTTTAAGATTTTAATGCTATTATAATATAAAATAAAATTGTATTTTTGTACCAAAAAACGAAAATAGTCATAAAATACATGATATTATATTGTATAATTAAAAAAAAAGATAGAATGAGTAAAAAAACGAAAGATACTATCATTCAAGTTGCTTCAAAACTTTTTAGTAGATATGGCTTCTACAAGACTTCCATGGATGAAGTAGCCAAAGTTGCTCGTAAAGCCAAAGGTTCGCTCTATTATCATTTTGTTAATAAAGAAGGACTTTTTAAAGAGGTGGTTGCCAGAGAATTAGAGTTCGTAAAATCGGAACTGACAAAGATTCTCTCTATTACAAACCTTCCGGCTACCCAACTAATGAAAATATTTTTAAGGAAAAGGATGGAGCTTCTTGCTAATTCTTTTAATTACCATGAAATATTAAAAGCAGATTTGCATGAACATTTTTCTTTTCTTGATGATGTTCGTGTGGATTTTGCAAAATGGGAGAAAGAGCAATTCAAATTTATTATTCTTAAGGGTATTGAGGAAGGGCTAATTGATAAGAATTTGAATTATGATGTGGCTATTGATGTATTTATATTAATACTTAAAAGCTCAGAAATACAATTTTTTGTTCAAAATCGATATGATGAGTTTGCTCCGCACTTCGATGAACTAATAGAAATAGTGATTCGAGGCATAAAAGCTTAATTTTTTTTTGATATAACTTGACTTTAAAACAATAATAGTATAAAACTCTAAAAAATGAAAAAAACACTTTCCTACATTATTAAATTTCGCACTCTCATTTTACTGACTATTCTCGCTATTACGTTAGTTATGGGGTGGCAAATGAAAAACTTGAAAATAAATTCCGATATCATAAGTTCGCTACCGGACGATGATCCTGCAGCGGTTTTATATAAAGAGATTGGTGAAAAGTATCAAGGAAGTACCATTGGAATTATTATTGTCAATTCCGAAAATTTGTATTCCGCACAAACGATTGCAGATGTCGCCACGATAACCGATATTGTTCAAAGCACGAAAGGGGTTGAAAGCGTTACAAGTTTGGCGAATATTATCAATATTAAAACCGATGAATATGGCTTAGAGGTTGGTAATTTAGTTGATATCTATGCCTTACCGGAAACGGAAGAGGAGCTGATGAATCTAAAAAACGAAGTTGAGAGTAATGAAATGTACAAGGGTGTTATTGTTTCCAATGACGGTAAATCAACCATTGTCATGTTTACACTGGCTACAGATGTTAATCAGGAAGAAGTGGGTAAAGAGATAAAAGAAAAAATAGCTGCTCAAAATTTCAGTCATGGTATTACTTATGGTGGTCTGCCCATGATGATGCAAGAATTGTCGACTATTATTTTTAATGATATGTTATGGCTAATTCCTAGTGTAGCTATTCTTTTACTAATTATATTATTCCTCAGTTTTAAATCGGTAAGAGGTACTATATTGCCTTTAATAACTGTTTCTATTGCGATAACGTGGACGCTGGGCTTAATGGCGATACTTGGTTATGATATTACGATGATTGGTGGGATTATTCCTGTTATCCTATTTGCTGTCGGAAGTGCTTATTCTATCCACGTCATTAATCATATTCGAGAAAATCAGGAAGAAGACTACCGTAAACGGATATTATCATCGTTAGGATATTTGGTTTTACCTGTATTTTTATCTTCTTTAACTACCGTTTTCGGTTTTGTATCTTTTATCTTTGGTTCATATCTCACGATGATTAAAGATTTTGGGATTTTTTGTGCCGTAGGGACTTTTTTCTCTTTTATATTAGCTTTAACATTTATTCCTGCACTAATCTCTTTCTTTCCCACGCCTCCACGTAGAGTATCGGACAAGGAGTCGTTGTTAACCAAGAAATTTTTGCGTCCTCTAAGTTCCTTAGTGCTTAAATACCCGAAATATGTTCTTATATTCTGGATTTCGTTGGTAATTCTGGGTATTATCGGAACTTTTAAAATTGATAGAAGTACGAACTTAGCCTCCTTCTTTAACAAAAAGAGTGAAACTCGTATAGCAGAAGAGACTTTACAGGAACAATTCGGAGGCTCTGCTCCTGTCTATGTTCTCTTCAAAGGTGATGTACACGATCCTGATTTTTTGGCTAAAATGGGCGACTTTTCGGATTTCCTTAAAACAAATCCTCATATTTCACACGTTACCTCCATTGTTGATTTAATTGAACAGATGAATGAGGCTATGGGCGAGGGACGTAAATTGCCTACAGACCGAGCGAAAATAGAACAACTATGGTTTTTATTGGAGGGACACGAAGTTATGGAACAATTAGTTTCCGATGATTTAGACGAAGCAATTATACAAACTCGGTTCTCTTCTATAAATACAAATGATACCAAAAAATTTATAGATGAAGTAGAAGAATATATTACTGCTCACCAAGATGAAAATGTTACGATTCAATTAAGCGGAATTCCTTCAGTTTATGTAAATATGGATAGTAGTTTGTTAAAAAGTCAATTGAGTAGTCTTTCGATAGCTATTGTCTTAGTTTTACTTTTAATAAGTATATCGTTAAGATCTCTTAAATTGGGTATTATGGGGATTGTTCCTATTTTAGTAACTGTGTCAGCGGTTTTCGGATTTATGGGCTTTACCGGAATTTCACTTGATGTTGCTACGGTTTCTGTAGCCAGTATCGTGTTAGGTATTGGAATCGACTATTCGATTCATACGATATCTTCTTTTAATTACTATTTTAAAATTAAAAATGATATTGATTACGCTATAAAAAATACAATTTGTATTATTGGTAAATCAATTATGATTAACGCCACAGCGGTTGGTCTAGGATTTAGTGTTTTGCTCTTTTCGCATCTAATACCGATGAAATTTATGGGATTATTGATTGCCATATCTATGTTACTTTCGTCAATAGGAGCACTCACTCTATTGCCGATAATGATAATTATTAATCACAATTATAAAAATAAATTATTAACCAAAAAACAATTAAAAACAGCTTAAAATGAAAAAAATACGTTTAATTACTCAAATTTTCCTCATCATGTTTTTGATGGGACATGTTAATGCACAAACCGGAACGGAGATATTAAAAAAAATGGATGAAATTATGTTTTCAGCCAAAGATTTGTCCGCAACTAATAAAATTGTAATTATTGATAAGAACGGCAAGCAAGATGTTCGCGAGGCGACTATCATTCAGAAAGGAGATGAGATGCGTTTATTACGTTTTACATCGCCCGCGTCACAAGCAGGGATTGCCATGCTTTCGTTGCCGAATGATGTTATGTACATTTATATGCCTGCTTTTGCAAAGGAGAGACGAATTTCCAGTAGTGTTAAGAATCAGAAATTTGCAGGAACGGATTTTTCGTATGATGACTTACAAGCACAGCCATTTAGCGAAAAATATACGGCTGAGCTGTCAAAAACGACTTCAGACAGCTATATTTTAGAGTTAAAACCTAAAAAGGCAGGGGAGTACTCAAGAATTCTTTTAACAATCAATAAAACGGAGTATTATCCGATTTCAACCGAGTTTTATGATAAAAGCAATACTAAAATAAAAGAGAGTAAATATACTTTCGAGAAAGTTGGAAAATACTGGTCGCCGGCGCAAATTGAGATGAACGATTTGAAAAAAGGGTCGAAAACAAAAATTCAGATGTTAAATCCTAAATATGACCAAGGATTAAGTGATAGTGAGTTTACTGTTAGAAAATTAACCAATTAAGATGAAAAAAGTTTTTTCTTCGATATTAGTCGTCCTATTCTTTTGTAATATTGTCTGGGCGCAAGAGAATCAGCCACTTAAAATTTTCGGTTCTCTAAGTACTGATCAACGAATCATTACCGGAAAGGAATCGGAGTGGGCATGGAATGAAAATCGACTCTCTTTAAAATTAGAAAAGAAAGTTAATCGAGGAAAATTATACGGTGAAATTTGGGTTAGAAATTTTGGGGTCCCTAATTTTACGAATGTTGAACATCTTTATAACCGAGGAATTGTTGACCCATTTGACGTACAAGTGCGGGAAGCATATTTCCAGATAAGTGATCTTTTTATTCCTAATTTGGATTTGAAAATTGGGAGACAGCGGATAGCGTGGGGCAGCGCTGACCAGATGAACCCGACTGATAATCTGAACCCCCACGACTTAGAAGATATTTTAGATTTTGGACGGCACCGCGGGTCGGACGCTATCAATTTGACTTATTACATTAAAAATGACTTTTCTATACAAGCCGTTTTTATTCCTTTTTTTCAACCTGCCAATCTGCCGGTCGGCGTTTTTGCCGATGCCATTTTTCCGTCCTTTGAGCTCCCTGCGGACACTAATGTGAAGATTAATGAGATTAGAACCGTTATTAAGAAGCCGGCTTTAAAGTTCGGAACTAATTCAACGGTAGGATTCAAATTTAAAGCTTTTGTTAAAACAGTTGACTTTTCGTTAAGCTATGTCTATGGTTATGACGGCTTGCCATTTTTAACGAAAAAAACGGTAATTCCTATAGATCCGATTATTTATCCTTGGACATGGAGAATAGATGTTGAAGCGGAGTTGTCTTATGTTCGTCAACACATATTGGGTTTAGATTTTTCTACGAATATAAAAGGTGTAGGCGTATGGGGCGAAGCGGCTCTATTTATGCTCGGTGATGACGTGCGAGATAGCACGATTGTTAATAGTATTTTACCATTAATTCCTCCCGAAGTTACGGATTCCATAGTCCTTAATAGGAAAAAACCGTTCCTGAAATTTATAATTGGAGCCGATTATCATTTTGGGAAATCAAGTTATATTAATGTGCAATATATGCACGGTTTTATTCATGAAAGAGGTGCAAAAGAGTTGAGTGATTATCTGTTTTTACGTTATGATTTCAGATTGTTAAATGACCGGCTCTATTTAGCTCCTATAAGTGGTGCCGTAATAATTAGCGACTGGAAAGAGGTGAAAAATAATTATGCCTTAGTTTATATGCCTCAAATATCCTACTATCCCATTCCCGAGGTGGAGTTGTCGCTTTCCTATATTTGGCTTAACGGTAAAGGGGAAGGGCTTTTTTCAAAAATTCAAGATTATGACATGTTCTTAATCAAAGCAAAATTTGCATTTTAAGAATGATATTTCCATTCTGCACTCCGACTCGTCTTTCAAATATCTCTGTATGAGCAAGTTGGCTTGCGTGAGGGCGCAGCCGGAAAGCCCGCAAGGGCGGAAGCCGCTGGGGACGCGGCGGCAAAAAAGCGAGCTTGTAAGCTCTTTTTGCCGCTTTGCGTCCCCACGGCTTGCGACCGCGGACTTGCAGGCGAAGACCGACCCCTGAGCGCAGCGAAGGGGGCACGCCCTAAGAAAGAAAAAAAATCTAAAGAAATCCGCGAGCTTTTTTAATACGCTCGTAAGCTTGATTAAGTTTAGTAAATTTATCTTCGGCAGCTTTTCTCATATCTTCTCCGAGATGGTTTACTTTGTCGGGGTGATATTCTTGTGCCAACTTGCGATAAGCCTTTTTGACCTCGGCGTCGCTTGCTGTTTCTTTTATTTTTAAAACTTTATAGTCATTTTCTAAATTTGTACTTGTACTTGGCGGGGAATAGGAGGAACTTTGTCTTGAATAGCCGCCAATATACATCGCTTTAAGGGAGGCATAATCAATAGGATTAATACCGAACCAATGGGCAATCTTATCTATCATTGCAACCTCTTCAGCACCGTAATAATCATCGGCGCCTGCCAGTCCCAAGAGAAATTGAATAATTAAAAATCGTTCGTGGATTGATGAACGTTGGCGGAATAGGTAGCAATAATCTTCAATATTATAATCTTCTTTTAAAATCTCTCTTAGCTCTAAAAGTGCATTACTTGCCGCCGTAGGACCTAAATTTTTCACTAAAAAATCTCGTACAAAGTATAATTCGGATTTTAAAAATCTATTGTCAGATTTCACTACCGCTGCAATAAACACTAACAAGCTGTGTGTAAAGTCGTTAGGAGTTGTGTGGTGATATGTTACTCTATATCTTTTCCTACGTAAGTTATCAATAAAAGAACCGATGATATAGCCTAAAAGTGCTCCCCAAAAGCCACCACTGATTACGCCAATAAGAGCTCCAATAAATTTAAACATACTCTTTAGCTATTTTCCCAACTAAGTCGAAAGTATTGGCATCTATTATGCGGGCATTGTAGAAGTTCCCGATTTCAAGTTTCTCTTCTTTATCTATTAAAACGCCGTTATCTACTTCTGGGGAATCAAATTCCGTTCTTCCCAGATAAAAATTATCATTTTCATCATCAATCATTACTTTGAGTGTCGAATTAATCTTTTCTTGATTTAATTCGTAAGAGATTTCCTGTTGAAGTAACATTAGTTCATCAAGACGTCTCTTTTTTTCCTTTTTATTGATAGGGTCGCCAAGCGAATAGGCGGGAGTATTTTCTTCTTGCGAATATGAAAAGATGCCAAGTCGTTCAAATCGAGCTTCTTCTATAAATTTCAGCAGTTGATTGTGTTCTTTTTTTGTTTCGCCCGGGAAACCGGAAATTAATGTCGTTCTAATTGCAATATGTGGGATTTTTGAACGTAGTGTTTCAATTAGCTGATAAGTGTCCGAGGCTGTATGTCCTCGCCGCATTGTTTTTAAAATGTTGTCATTAATATGTTGAAATGGAATATCGATATAGCGACAAATATTTTTATAATCGTTGATTACATCAAGGATTTCGTAAGGAAAATTAACGGGGTAGGCATAATGAAGACGTATCCACTCTAAGCCTTTTATTTGAGCTAATTCTTGCAGAAGCGAGGCTAAACTTCGTTTTTTATATAAATCTATTCCATAATAGGTAAGGTCTTGAGCAATGAGCATAATCTCTTTAACCCCTTTCTCCACTAGTGTTTTTGCTTCGGTTATCAGTAATTCTTTGGGCTTAGAGATATGTTTTCCGCGAATAGTCGGGATCGCACAAAAGGCGCATTGTCGGTCGCAACCTTCGGAGATTTTGAGGTAGGCATAGTGCGAGGGGGTTGAGAGTAGGCGGTGCGTGGGGTGAAGAAGGTTAAAAGGGGGAATTTTAAATAAATCGAAGAAATTTGACAGTTCTGAAAATCCGTAAAATCCATCAACTTCCGGCAGAGTCTCCTCCAACTCTTTTTTATAACGTTCGGCTAAACAGCCAATGACAAATAATTTACTCTCTTTTTGTTTCTTTTCAAGAAAGAATAAGATTGTTTCGATAGATTGTTCTTTTGCGTCTAAAATAAAACCGCAAGTATTAATAATGATAATATCGGTATCATCTTCAGTTTCGTGGTATACCTTGTAGCCAAGTTGCTCAAATTGTGCAGCAATAATTTCAGAATCGACAATGTTTTTAGAACAGCCGAGCGTGATAAGATTGATACTCTGTTTCATTATGAGTATAGTAGTGTTTAATCGTGCTTATATGAATCAATTTTTTCTTTGAGTTCTTCAGGGATTTCTTTTAAAAGTTTAACTTTTAATTGTTGAAGCATGATATTATTTCCTCTATCATCGTTATTAATTAAATATGCTTTTTCTACCCAAGTATGAGCTAATTCAAGGATATTCTTTTCAGCTTCCCTTAACTCTTTTAGCTTATTCCAATCTTTGTCATTGGTCGCTTGGTCCATTAAATTTTGATATTTAATAGCTTCAAAAAAGTAACGATAACCCATTTGTTGATTTAGTTCAAAATTAGAAGAGTCAATGGCAAGTCCTTGTTTAAGATAAGTTTCAGCTTTTTCAAACTGATCGTTATTTGTCATATAAAGAGCTAATTTAGCAAGCAGAGAGATGTTTTCAGGATTTTCTTCTGCTAATTTATCTGCGAGAGCAATAAATTTTTCTTGCTCTCCACTCATTGTCAAATGTTCTAGTTCTAACTCGTAAATTTTAATAAGTCCATTGGCGGGGACATGTTTTTTTGCTGATTTAATAACATTAGCACATTTAACGGTATCTTTTTCTTCTTTGTACAAGTCGTAGAGTAAGATATAGATTTCCGGAATAGGAGTTTTAATGGCAACAGCTTCGGTAAGCATTTTCTTATAGGTATCGGGTTGTTCTAATTTACGAGCAATTTGGGACAAATCAAAATAGATATAACCTAAATCTCTTGGTAGCGAAGGGTTTTTGTCATCTAATTTCAAAGCTCTTACTGCTGCGTAAAGATATTTAAAAGCCTTTTGCCAATTATCTTTTTTATATGCTTCATATCCCATGTCGTAAAAGGGACCGGCACAAAGCATTTGTCCCATAATTGGGTCAATAAGTCCGGATTTAGGAGTTACTTTAGGATCTATTTCAACGGCTTTGTAGAAGCACTCATTAGCAATCCAAATAGCATCTGTATCTTTAATGACATATTTTGGATTTTTTTCCAATCTACTCTTTTCTTCTTCGTAGCGTTGGAGGTAAACATTCGCTTTCATAAGCCAGTAGTCGGCATTATTCTCATTTCCTACTTGACAAGCGTCAATAACTCTTTTAGCTTTACTAATCTGTTTATTTTGAAGGTTCATCCAAGCGTCAGAAATACAAGGTTGCGCTATAGTTGTTACCATCATTAGCAGACTGATTGCTGCTAGTAAACTAAATTTTTTCATTTTACATTGATTTTAATAAAAATTATTTTTTGTTTTCTAATTGTTCAATTTTTTTAAGTGTTTCATCATACTTTGGAGAATCCATACGTATGTAAATTGCTTTTAGCACATTAAGCACAGAAAGATCATCAGGTTGAATATGTAATGCTTGTTCAAAATAGTTCTTTGCTTCTTCTAAATACTTATCCGATACTTCTTTTAACGGTTCTGCAGCGTTTTTATTTCCTTGAACTTGTAATTGATTCGCTTTTATGAAGTTCTGTTCGGAAATATAGTAGCAAGTTACGCCAAGATTATAGAGTACAACAAAATTGTCCTGATTTTGTCGATATGCTTTTTTAAGTAATTTTTCAGCTTGCGTATAATTGGAATCTAAAATAAAAAGATTTGAAACATTAATGATGGTATTAATATCATCGAAATGCTCAATTGGAAGTTGATACAAAATCTCCTTAGCTTTTACCGTATCTTTAGTAAAAAAATAGTAATCGGCCTCGGCAACGGCAATATCAGGATTGTTGGGGAGGAATTTCCGTCCTTTATCAATCGTTGAATATATAGCTTCGTTATTGTTAACTTCTTTATGTAGAGCAATAAGGCGGAGATAGACATTGGCATTTCGTGAGCTATCTATGATGGCTTTCTCATAATTTCTTATTGCATTCTGCTTATCTTTAAGCACCTCAAGTGTATAAGCATAGTAATAGTAAATTTCGCCGTTAAGAGGGTAGGGAGGAATTTTATTCATTTCATAGCTTTCAATTCCTTTTTCTAATGTTTCTTTGGCTTCCACATACTTTTGTGCGATTAATTCATCAACGCCGTTTATAAACAATAATGTATAAAGTTGTGGTAGAGCATTATCCGGAGATAGCATTCCCGTTGCAACAACATTTTTATTAAGTTCCTTAGCCTTTTTGAAAGCATCGTATGCTTCTACAGGGGTTTGAGGGAAACGGATATTGTAATTATCATCCTTTTGTCTTTCACTATATTCGTTACTTGCTAAATAATAATCAATATTGGCTTTATATAACCAAGTGGTAGCTTTTAAAGATAGTTTTTCATCTTTAATACATAAATCGATTATCTCTTTTGCTTTAACATAATTTTGGTCATAGTAAAAATTATATGCTCTTGATAATGAGGGTTTTTGTGCGTCTACGGATAGTAGTACAGTTAATAAAATCAAAGTTATTTTTAATTGTTTCATACTTATTTTAGATTAAAAGAATAACCATTAAAAGATTTTACGTTTATAGAAATTACTCCTCAAGATTTTCAGTAGTCGTATCGTTATTTTCGGTTACATTATCTTCTTCTTCGTCATCATCAGGTTCTTCTTTAGGTACACAGGTTACGGCGGCAATTTGGTCATCTGTATTCAATTCAATGAGTTTCACTCCTTGTGTAGCTCTTCCCATAATGCGAAGCGTATCAACATGCAAACGAATGGTCAATCCTGAGCGATTAATAATCATTAAATCATCATTATCGGTTACATTTTCTATAGCAATAAGACCTCCTGTTTTTTCGGTAATGCTAATCGTTTTCACTCCTTTTCCGCCTCGGTTCGTGATTCGATAATCATCTAATAATGAGCGTTTCCCAAATCCATTTTCGGAAACAACGAGTATAGTTTGGTCAGGATTATCAATACAAATCATGCCGACTACAAAGTCGTCGTCATTAGCTAAGGTAATCCCTTTAACACCTGAGGCATTTCGTCCCATGGGGCGTACATTTTTCTCATTAAAACGTACCGCTTTTCCTGAGTTCAGAGCCAGCATAATTTCATTTTCCCCGTTAGTAAGTTTTGCTTCAAGAAGGTGGTCATTTTCGCGAATAGTAATAGCGTTAATACCGTTCACGCGTGGGCGGGAGTATGCTTCGAGCGAAGTTTTTTTAATTATACCTTTTTCGGTGCAAAGAATGATATAATTATTATTGATATATTCGTCATCGGTAAGGTCATGCACATTGATGACGGCTTTTATTTTGTCGTCACTTTCAATATTCAGCAAGTTTTGGATAGCACGACCTTTCGAGGTTTTACTACCTTCCGGGATTTCGTAGACACGAAGCCAGAAGCACTTTCCTTTTTCAGTAAAGAAGAGTAAATAGTTGTGATTCGTTGCGATGTAAAGGTGTTCGATAAAGTCTTCATCTCTTGAGGAGCCGCCTCTTGAGCCTTTCCCGCCTCGATTTTGCACTTTATATTCCGATGAAGAGGTGCGTTTAATATATCCTAAGTGTGAAATTGTAATAACAACTTCCGTATCCGGAATCGTATCTTCAATTTTGAAATCGGTTGCTGAAAATTCTATTCGAGAGCGTCTTTCGTCTCCGTATTTTTGTTTAACTTCGTTAAGTTCATCTTTAATAATCTGCATTCTAAGGCTCTCTTCGGCAAGCACACGGTTTAGATATTCGATTAATTTTTGCAGTTCGTCATATTCATTTTGTAATTTCTCGCGTTCTAAACCGGTCAGTTGTCTAAGTCGCATTTCAATAATTGCACGAGCTTGAATGTCAGTGAATTGCCATTTTTCCATTAAGCCGATGCGAGCATCTTCGGGCGTTGCCGATGCACGTATTAAGGCAATAATCTCATCTATAAAATCGAGAGCTTTCAGGTAGCCTTCTAAGATATGGGCACGTTCTTGAGCTTTTCGCAAGTCATATTGAGATCTACGCACTACAACATCGTGGCGATGTTTAACATATTGTTTGATGAGGTCTTTTAAATTCAATGTCATGGGGCGTCCGTTCACTAACGCAACGTTATTGATATTAAAAGAGGCTTGTAGGGCAGTATATTGGTACAATTTATTAAGAACGATATTCGGGATAGCTTCGCGTTTAAGTTCATAGACTATTTGCGTTCCGTTTCTACGGTTTGACAGGTCTTCGATATTGCTAATTCCGTCAATTTTTCCTTCTTTAACAAGTTCCACCGTTCGTTTTATCATGTCGGACGGATTAACGAGGTAGGGGATAGAGGTAACGATGATTTGAGTTTTTCCGTTTACTTCTTCTATTGTAGCGTCCCCACGAAGCACGACACGTCCGCGTCCGGTTTCAAAAGCTTCTTTCACGCCGTCGTAGCCGTAAATTGTACAGCCTGTCGGGAAATCCGGTGCTTTTATGTATTGCATTAGCTCCTCGACCGTAATATCATTATTATCAATATAAGCCGTAATTCCGTCACAACACTCGGAGAGATTATGGGGAGCCATATTGGTTGCCATTCCTACTGCAATTCCTGAAGCGCCATTGATTAAAAGATTAGGAATTTTACCGGGCAATACGGTAGGTTCTTCAAGAGAATCATCGAAATTAGTGCGGAAATCAACCGTCTCCTTCTTTATATCTTCGAGCATCTCTTCGGCAATTTTACGCATTCTTGCTTCCGTATAACGCATCGCAGCAGGGCTATCACCGTCAATAGAACCAAAGTTCCCTTGTCCGTCAACAAAAGGATAACGTAAAGACCAGTCTTGAGCCATACGAACCATCGAATCGTACACTGCCGTATCTCCGTGAGGGTGATATTTCCCTAAAACTTCACCGACTATTCTCGCTGATTTTTTATGAGGTTTTGACGAAGTGATGCCCATATCGTACATGGCATATAAGATTCTTCGGTGTACCGGCTTAAATCCGTCTCGCGTATCGGGGAGTGCCCGAGACATTATCACTGACATTGAATAGTCAATGTATGCCTTTTTCATTTGCGACTCAATATTTACCGAAATAATTTTTTCTTCTCCTATCATTTTTTATAAGTTTTTGTAATAGATAAAACGCTGTTTTTTAATAGTTTACAATTGACAAAAGTAAGATACGAAAATACAAAAAAAAACGATGTAGTTGTCTTTTTTTTCTACCTTTTTTTCACCTTTTTTTGTTAAAATCTCAAACGGAAATCCAATAATCGTCCGCATAATCCGACAAATAGCCTGTGGGCTTTTAGCAGTTTTTCTCATTTTCCCGTAATGTTTATATAAAGTCTTAATAATCAGCTATATATATTATTTCTCTGTTTTTTGTCTATTACAAAAATGTGTAAAAAAGAGGAGTATAAGAATAATTGTAATTTTCTTTTGGGCGTGTCCCGTTCGCTGACGCTCACGGGTCGGCGCCCGGTTCCAAGTCCGCGGGCACAAGCCGTGGGGACGCAAGGCGGCAAAAAGAGCTTACAAGCTCGCTTTTTTGCCGCC
>DUOL01000031.1 GCA_012838875.1 Bacteroidales bacterium
CTCCGCCTCCAAGTCCGCAGGAAGGAGCTATGAATAGCATAGTCGAAAAAGGAGCTTCTAAAGTCGCTCTTTTTCTCCTTGCTCTTCAAAGCTCCTTCCTTTGCGGGCTATACGGCTGCGCCCTCACTTTTAGATTTGCAGAGTGTTCTTTTCAATATAAAAAACGGTTAACTTTGCACAAAAAAAAATGTTGACCGGAAAGAGGTAAGTGAACTATCGCCCTCACTAGACTTAGGATCTATGACGCGTAATAGACTTCCTCTTTCTTATATTGAAAATAACTACTTAGAATCTTTAGATTTTTAGATCTATTAAAAGTATAAGTTTATTTCAATAATGGTCAACAAAGTAATAACAAATTAATTTACAAAGTTATGAAAAATTTTTTTATTGGCATTGATGTCTCCAAAATGACATTAGACGTTGCACTTCATTCAAAAAAAGGCAATGAAAAACAGAATCATCTAGTGATTGAGAACAATCCTAACGGATTTAAAAAAATGATTTCTTGGATAAAGGAAAAGAAAATGATGCCCCAAGAGGTCTTAATTTGTATGGAACACACCGGTGTTTACGCCAATGCCCTTGTTCAATTTCTTGAAAAAAAGGACATAACCTATTGCCGGGTGAGTGCGCTGGAAATTAAAAAATCTCTTGGAATTACTCGTGGAAAAGCGGATAAAGTAGACGCTTTCAGAATAGCACAGTATGCTTATGAAAAGAGAGAGAGTTTAACCCCCTCTAAATTACCACCACAAAATATTATTGTGCTGAAAGAGTTATTGACAGAACGAAAAGGATATGTTTGCTCCATTACTCAGTACAAGCAAAGAAAAGATGAAATCGCTGTTCATCAGGGAAAGAAGTCTATGAAAAGAAAAAATCAGACCATTGACTTCTTAGAAAAAAAGGTTAAAGAAATTGAAGATGATATTCTGAAAATAATACAAGAGGATCCCGAATTAATGAAAAACTTCGCCTTCGTTATATCCGTAATAGGTATCGGTTTTATTAATGCCGTTTCTTTTCTTGCCTACACAAATAATTTCCGAGATTTTACCAATCCTAGAGCTTATGCTTGTTATATTAGTGTTGCTCCTTTTCCTTACTCCTCCGGTACGAGCATAAGAAAACGCACCTCTGTCTCCAAGATAGGAAGGTTAGAACTGAAAGGAATATTGACGATGGCTGCTCGCTCTGCGATCATTCATGACCCTGAATTAAGACGCTATTTTAAGCGAAAATTCAATGGCAAAAAAGGACCTGAAAGCAATTACGGACAAGTTTTAAATGCAGTCAAATTCAAACTTATTTGTCGTGTTTTTGCGGTGGTTAGAAAACAAGAAAAATACGTCGTTAAAGATTAATGGCTGATAAAATAAGTTGAACTAAGATGTTTATTTCCCAGCAGAACCTGTGCAAGAAAGGATGATAAATTACCATTTAGAGTTCTAGATTTAAGATCTATAGAAAGTTTTAGTAAATCCTTTTTATGTCATTGAAAATGACAATAACGTTTTCATAAAACGGGAAATAAAGAGCTCAACTTCTCTAAAAAAACTTCTTCTTCAGGAGATACTAACTTTATTCTCGTTTTAGAAAACCTATATCGAGAATACGAAATCTTCCAAATTTGAAGAGGAAAAATGAAATTGTAAATCCAAAAATCTGGATTTGGAGCTAAAATATTGTGCTAAATGATTGAAAATTAGAAAAATAAAATATTTTTAAAAAAAATCAAAAAACACTTGATTATGTCTTAGAATACGCAG